>JAZUFW010000037.1:0-44085 GCA_045640905.1 Lachnospiraceae bacterium | reverse complement strand
CGTAGCTTCATTCCTTCAGAGCATGTAGGATTATATGAGAAGTTCGGCTATCACTATATCACAGAGATTACAAATTATGGCGGAGGAACAGATCATCTCTACGAAAAATTTATATAATAGAATAGAGACATGAGTTGACATCAAGCCGGTACAATTATGATGGTAATTGTACCGGCTTATTATGTGATAATTAATCATGGATATAATACGGTTCTCAAGATTAAATGAATGTTTGTATAATATAAGTGATAGCTTGTAAAAGTTTATTGCAGCATAATGTACTACAGAGAGCATTATAAGGATTGAGGCAGAACTTAAAAAGATTATTGAGAAGCATCCTTGTAAAGAACTGCTCGATTGCCTAAAGTGGGGAAAAGAGGGAGAGGGTACGTATCAACTGATATATAATATAATGTATGGCGATGGTACAGATTCAAAAAGCCGCGACAATGCGAGTGGGAATCGACCTCTGGGGACGTTTACAGAAAGGATGCTACATATTGAAAGCTATGTTTAAGAAAATAAAATCTGTTTACGCGGAAGTTTATAAGAATTACTTGTTTACCATGATATTGACAGATATCACAACGGTGCTTTTTATGGTTTACGTTGTCGGGAAACATCATTCGGAGACAGTTCTTTGGCTGTGTCTGTTTTTCCTGTACTGGACATTTGGCAGTTTTTGTGCGGAATGTTTTAAGCATATTGCCGATAACAAGGATGTTTCCGGAAAAAACGGACGAATAAAGGCCGGGGTAGGAATAGCGGTTACCGGGGGTATTTCGGCACTCCTGGTGTCCCTTAATACCGGTAGCATTTTGGGAACTGCTATATTATTAGCCTCACCCATAAAGGGAAACAGATTGATAACGTTTAGTCTGGCTTACTTCATATTGATTCTTTTATCTTCATTTTACATTGTTTACGAAGATCAAAGGAATAAGGTGGAGGGACTTTCTTTTGAAAAATATTTTGTGCATGTATTTACGGAAATATTTCAGACTTGTATAGCTTGGACAATTCTGTCCGTGGGATTTTTACTTCTGTCGTTAGTGTTTGAGACTCTGATAGACCCGGTTGTCGGAGAAATTGAAATTCCTCAGATACTGATAATGGGATTGTTTGTGGCACCTAAAATGTTTATGAGCCTGTCTGCTTCCAATGGAGAAATCGGCAGATTTTTTGAAATCCTCATAAGATATGTCATGCTCATAATTACAATAGTCGGTGCCGGAATCATCTATCTGTATATGATTAAAGTTATTTTCAACGGGATTCCGTCCAATGAGATATTCGGAATCACGGCGGCACTGTTTTTGGTGGCAATTCCGGTTGGATTTGCGTGCACTGCCTTCGACAAGAATTCCTTTTTGCAGAAAATAGCGTATGCTTTGCCGTATATTTACGCACCTTTCATTATTTTGCAGATTTATTCCATAGTATTAAGGCTCTCGGAGTATGGAACGACACCGTCCAGATATGCAGGCATGGTTCTGATTGTTCTGGAAATACTGTATATCGTATTTTATGCATTTTTCAGGAAGCATATTAATAAGCTTATTCTGGTAATGATGTGCATTACGGTAGTGGCAACACTGGTTCCGGGCGTAAATGCCATTGATGTTTCGAATTTTTCACAGAAGAGCATATTGGCAGATTTCGTTAAGAACGGAATGCCCGATTCCGAGACTGCTCAAAAAAGGATAAAGGGTGCATATGACTATTTAGTGAACGCATATGACGAGGACTATGTAGAAAAAATAGTTGACGATGATCTGATGAATCAGTTAACTGACTTGAAATTGAACAACAATACGATTGAAATTTACAGGCTTTTGACAGATGTGGAAATGTTACCCACGCACGGATATGATTATGTCGCCAAGATGTATTCGACCTGCGATTCATTTGACGGCAAAGACGCATCATCAAACATGGAAGTAAAAATAATGAACGGGACAACTGTTGCCACGTGTGACTTTACGCAGGAATACAAGTCTGTAATAGAAAGGGACATTGAAAATGGTGGCACATATACAGAAAGCATGGATGTGATAAAACTCTCCGATGATTGTGAACTTGTGCTTGACGATGTGATAGTAACGTATGATACAGGGGACGATACGCTGGTTGATCTCAAGATTTACGGTTATGTTCTGATGAATCAAAACTATGTTGATGAGCTCAATTTGGCGGGAGAGTTGAGTGGCGAATAGCATGCAGCGCCGGCTTCAATCCTCGGTTTTTGGAAAAAGACCGTCCCTTTTGAAAATGACTCCGATAGAGGGTATAATGTAGTTCGTTGATTATTAAGAAACTGAATCACTAGATTGAACCAAAGTACACATCTATATGAAAAAGGATCGTCCCCAATGAAAAGAATTTTTATGTTCCTGACGATTCTCGTGACCGTTACAATGTTGACCGGCTGCGGGGCGCAGGGAAGACTGTATGGGAAATCAAAGGTATTAGAATATATGGAGGATGAAGTTCCGCAGGAAGAGTATTCTCTGATAAGTGTTGAGAAAGTACCCGATGCGAAGGTCTCGACGGAAATATATACGTTTCAATCGGAGGAACGTGACCTTGAATTTACGGCTAAAAACACACGTAGCAGCGTGTTTCCGGATTCCGCGGTATATGGCAGAACAATAGTCCCCCAATATGTCGTAGCGGTTCACGAATACTATCAAGATGATATCGAGGATATACTTGAAGACAGCGGCTTTATGATTGACGGCAGAAGAATATACGTTGAATCATATGAGGATTTGGTTTATCTTTCGGATTATTTGGCAGCAGCGGACGACGTATATAAGGATGAACTTGATTATAATTCCGAAGACTGGCTGATAGAAAATCCGTATGAAAAATACAATCTGTTCGTGGCTCGGAGTGACAGCATAAATGTCAATTTCGGAAGTCTTGCAATTAACGGTACCTGGGACAGCGATGACCTGCTGGATTATGTATCTTTTTGCTATGCTTCTGCTATTAAAGAAGGCAGGCTTGAAGAGGATGTTATTCCGCAAAAATATAGGGATAACGCGCATGTTTCAACGCTCCAGCATATATATTTGAATGACGAAGATTTATCTTCGAAGGCTCAGGCTACGGCAAAAAAGAAGAAATTATATAATAATTCGGACAGCATGTATTACTCGGGTTACTGCTATAAGCTTGAAGATTATGTCGTGCCCTTGAATGTCGGACTTACGGATGATAAGTACGCTCCGCAGATGATGGAGGAAGTCTTTGATCTTTTGGATATCGACTATGATATAGGATATGGAAGAGGTACCGTTTCCTGGGAATATGATGACGAGAAATGGGAGATTAAGGCACGCGAAAAGGATGATGAGATACAATCCTTCGTTGTCAAAAAGGATGGAAAAGAAGTTGATATCCCCTATGTTATTTGCGGCGAATGGACTTCTCCGATTACGGGGACCTATGTGGTAGGAATCCGTGCGACGGATTTTGCGGATATCTTTGACCTAAAGATGCAGGTGGATGAATTTGGTGACTGCATTATGTTTGAGGAAAGGTAGTTGCACATAAACAGGATAGTGAGAACGTAAAATCGAGTAGGAGTCAGCCTACTCGATTTTTTAGCGCACATTTTCATTTTTGATACGTTAATCTCTATAGAAACGAAAAAATGAAACAAAAGGCAGGATGAGTGATTTGAGAACTTTATACAAATATGAAATCAGAAAAATATTACGACGGAGAATCAGTGTAATAGTCATTGCAGTAGTAACGGTAATTATGATCGCCATGAACATAGGCGAATATGTGGCCGGAGGCAGGGTGACCAATCATCAGGAAGATACCCTGACGGGCAAAATTGTTGATGAAGCGATGCTTGATAAAATGCGTGATTCGATAGAACCTAAAGTGGCGACGACCGAAGACGGTGAAGTAATTGTAATGGGAATAGGTGTCAAAGATAAAACGTATGAACCATTGATCAATTATTTGTACATGCTGGGCGGAAACTATGAAAAGGCTTATAACATGTCGGAAAAGAAACTGTACAGCATAAACAAAGGTGTCATTGACACTGCATTGGAGGAACAACACCTTTCGGAAAAGGAATTGGAGTATTGGAACAGGAAAAGGGCTCAAAACCCCGAGGAATATACATACGGCAAAATACAGAATGGCTGGGGAGACTCCGTTACAATCATGTATGTTGTCTCATTACTTTCATTGATAGCCATTGCACCGACATTGGCCGGAGTATTTTCGGATGAAAACACACTGAAGACGGATTCGTTAATTCTTTCGTCGATAAACGGAAGAAAGAAACTCGCCCATGCCAAAATACTTGCCGGAATGACGGTCGGATTCTTTGAAACTGTAATTTTGATAATTGCTTGTGCAGGAACCGAATTCGCGATATCAGGGTTCAAAGGTTACGAAACCTCTGTGCGCTTTTTTGTGGGACCGACGATTATGGATATGAAAATCGGGGATGTTTTGCTTTGGTATGTAGGAATAATGTTGATAATCGGGTTGTTGTTTAGCGCCATGTCAATGTGTCTGTCACAAGTGCTTCATAATTCGATAGCCGTTGTGGCGGTAATGATGCTTATGTGGCTTTTATCCATGCTCAACGTTCCGGATTCAATGGGACTGATTGCGCGAATGTGGAATTATTTGCCGGTGACCTTTTTGGGCAGTTGGACTGTTACGGATTATCATTTGGTAAGCCTTTTCGGAAAACAACTGACAATTATTGAGTCGGCACCGCTTATATATTTTATTCTGATTGTTGTTTTTGTTAGTGTGACGATGTTGAGTTATCACAGATATCAGGTAAAAGGCAGATAGGACATACAAAAAGAATGAAAGGAGGCTCGGGTAAATGAAATGGAAGAATTAAAAGAACAATATGACAGAATTTACAGATACTGTTTTTATAAAGTTGGAAATCGGGAAATGGCCGAAGACATTACTCAGGAAGCCTTCACCAGAAGTTTTGCTCACTTAAACAAAAAACCTGATATTCAATACCTGTATCGGGTTGCACGGAATATATGTATTGATGAATATCGGAAGATAAAGGAAATACCTTCCGAAGAAATACCCGAGGCAGAGGTTCCTTCCTTTTCCGAAGCATTGATTGACAATATGGCACTGAAGGAAGCTTTGAACCGGTTGACCGATGAAGAAAGGGAAATATTGTTGCTGCGATTTGCAAATGACGAACAAATATCGGTAATAGCCGACATATACGGGATATCCCGATTTTCTCTTCGAAGAAAAATACAGAATATATTAGCTAAATGCAGAAGGTATATGGAAGGAGGTACACAGGATGAAAGAAGCGGATTTGAAAGCTAAGATAGCAAAAGAATTTGAAGCACCGGAACCGGTAAGGAGAGATGAATTTTTAAAGAAGTACAGTTGCTCGCCAAACACCGGCAGCAGGATGTTTGTGCTTTCGCAAATTCGATATATTCATAAAGGAGTATGGATTTCGAGCCTTGTCATTTTCCTTTTGGCAGCTTTTTTGTTGCAAAGATCCCCGCAGAGTGCCCTGTTGTTTACTTCTTTGGTTATGCCCTTTGCGGCCGGCATAGGCGTTATGGCTACGGTTAGATCAAGAGTTCACAAAATGCAGGAAATGGAGGCTTCAACCATAGTTTCGTACAGAGGCGTCATTTTTGCCAGACTTGTGATAATAGCGTTCAGCCATTTGATTTTGTTATTGGGATTGTCGATTATTATGGGGATGTTCGGTACTGAAGGAATAGTTCTTTCGGGATGCAGGATTTGCCTGCCGTACCTTTTGTCATCATTCCTGGGAATGAAGATAGAAAGAAGCGAAGCAGGAAGAGATAATCCTTATTTGTGCTTTATCATATCGGCCGGGGCATCGGTGCTGTTTTTTCTCGGACAGATATATCCGGAAATAGTCAACGCGGCGTTATTGAAACCTGTTTTGTCCGTAGCAACAATTGCCTTGTTTATAGCCAATATCAGCGAAATAATTACTTTATACAGAGGAGATGAAAAGGAATGGAACTTTGTGTAGATAGAGTTACCAAACAATATAAAAATAAAATTGCTGTCGACAGAATGAGCGTATCTTTGGAAAGAGGAGTGACGGGACTTCTCGGTGCCAACGGTGCAGGGAAAACGACGCTTATGAAAATGATATGCGGTATTCTCGCTCCCGACAGCGGCGAAATAAGTTATAACGGTATCCCTGTTAAAAATGAAAAATTCCGAAGTGTCCTGGGATACCTGCCACAGGAATTTGGTTATTATCCTGAGTTTAGTGCAAAAGATTTTTTGATGTATTTTGCCGCGCTTAAAGGAATAGAGAAGAATAAGGCCAAGGAAAAGGCTGATGAATTGCTGGAGCTTACAGGCCTTTCGGATGTTTGCAACAAGAAAATTAAGACGTATTCCGGAGGGATGAAACAGCGTGTCGGAATAGCTCAGGCTCTGCTGAATGACCCGGAAGTATTAATAGTTGATGAGCCAACGTCGGGGCTTGATCCGATAGAACGTGCCAAATTCAGAGAATTAATTGCCAAAATTGCGCAGGACAATATAGTTCTTTTGTCGACGCATATTGTTTCCGATTTGGAACACATTGCGAACCGACTGTTGATAATGCAGACGGGACGCTTAATCTGGCACGGCAATTGGGATAATAAGGCGGAGGATATGGAGTCGTTTTACCTGAATCTTTTAAAGAAAGAGGAACTTTAAAATGACCGGCAGCTTTTAAGTCCGTGCAAAGTACGTATCCTTGTGGAAAAAGGACTGTCCCCATGATATACTGTCGAATAGAGTAAAGTTGTTACGGAGGATAATATGTCAGGTAGTAAAGAAGGGCGGATATATGTTTGCCATACTTTTTATCATGTATATATTTCCATATTGAAGGAATTTAATCTAAGCCCGCAGGAGCGAGGCAATGCCACGATGGTACTGAGTACCATGTCGAATGATTTCAAAGAGTTGCCCAAGCGCCTGAAGGAGAGCGGAATCTTTAAAGAAATCGTTCTTTTTGACGAAAAGAAGCGCGAAGATTTTCCCGAGCTTTCAAAGTGGTATGCGGACAGGGGCAATATCGTAGCAAATATGTTTTCGAGAATCGTCTTTACGAAGAAATTTGCCAAGTTGGAAGCAAAATATGTTCCGGTGGATTTCAAAAAATATAAAGACATTTATGTTTTTTGCGATTCCGATCCCATAGGTTTATATCTTAATCAGAACAGAATATATTACCATGCGGTCGAAGACGGCTTGGATACATTGGTACATTTTTCCGATGTGCATGAGGAAATAAAGAGTCATACCGCCATTAAGACGTTTTTCAGTATGAAACTCAATTTGATATTCATACGTGACGGATACAGTAAGTATTGTCTTGATATGGAAGTTAATAATCTGGCGGCAATAAAATATAAAATGCCCAAATATATTGAAGTCCCCAGAGATACGCTGACAGCTTCACTGAGTGAAGAAGAAAAACAACAGCTTATCAGAATATTTGTCAAGAATTTCGAAGAAATAGATCGACACATTGAAAGGCTGAAGGACGGAAAAAACATTTTGATTCTTACGGAACCTTTGTGTGATTTGGAAGTTCGAAAACAGATTTTTACCGATTTGATTCAAACATATTCCAAAGAAGGTGCGGTATTTTTGAAGCCGCATCCGAGAGATGTGCTTGATTATGAAAAGGAATTTCCGAATGAATTATGTTTTGACGGCAGCATTCCCATGGAAATTTTTAACCTTTACCCGGGTTTGCATTTTGCCAAAGTTGTAAGTGTGTTTACCGAACTGGCGAATATCCATTTTGCAGACGAGGCGGTGCGTTTGGGTGGCAGGTTCATGGATAAATATGAAGACAGTGAACTGCACAAAGAGGTGTAAATTTTTTGTTTGGTTTTTATAACCGCAGGAAAAGAAAATGAAAGATACAATACAGATAGGAAACAGAATTATCGGAAAGGGTCAACCGTGTTTTTGCGTAGCGGAAATGTCGGGTAACCACAATAAGGACTACAACCGTGCAATAGAGATAATCCATGCAGCCAAAGAAGCGGGGGCAGATGCCGTTAAGCTTCAGACATATACTGCGGACAGTCTGTCGATTGATTGCGATAATGAGTATTTTCGAATAAAAGGCGGTCTGTGGGACGGCATGACTGAATATGAGCTGTATAAAGAGGCCGGTACTCCGTGGGAGTGGCAACTCGGCCTTATGGAAGAAGCTAACAAACTGGGTATGGAGTGCTTTTCATCTCCTTTTGACAGCGCGTCCGTGGATTTCATGGTGAAATGCAATATGCCTGCCATTAAGATTGCTTCTTATGAAATAAATGATATTCCGCTTATCAAAAAGGCGGCGGAAACGAAAAAGCCAATCATTTTTGCAACAGGTGTGGCCGAATATGAAGATATCGACAGGGCTTTGAAAATTTGTGCAGATGCCGGAAATGACAATGTCATGTTGCTAAAGTGTGTTTCCGCATATCCGACACCTTATGAAGATATTAATTTGTCCTGCATCCCTACACTGGCTGCAAAGTATAACTGCATAATGGGATTGTCAGACCATTCCATGGGCTCTGCGGTAGCAGTCGGAGCAGCGGCATTGGGAATAAAGATGGTGGAAAAGCACCTGACCTTAAAGCGCAGCGACGGCGGACCGGACAGCGGTTTTTCGATGGAGCCCGATGAGTTCAAAAAGATGGTAAGTGACATCCGAATAATAGAAAAAGCGATGGGATCACCCGAATATGCTTTGACGGATGTACAAAAAAAGGAACGTGAGGGTTCACGTTCACTGTTTGTTGTAAGCGATATCAAAAAGGGAGATGTTATCACACCTGATAATGTCAGATCAATCAGACCGCACGCAGGGCTTCATACCATGTATTACGATGAAGTGCTCGGAAAGCAGGCGATTAAGGATGTGAAAAAAGGTACTCCCTTTTCCTGGGATATTATCAGATAACCTTTTTATTCATTAATAGTTATCAAATCGGTATATTTGAGCATCGTTACACCTTCGGGGTATTCTCCGAGGGTGTTTTTATTTGCAATACCGTTCAGATTGTTGGCAATCATATGCATAAAGTTAACTCCGCATTCATATGCGTGAGGGAAACCTCCGCCGAATCTCGGATTGATTTCCAATATATAAAAATTACCGTCTTTATAGAATATATCCATATCCACAGGCCCGTTGAGCCCTACGGCTTCGGCAGTTTCTTTTATTAATTTAAAGAGAGCGTCGTCTTTAATTGAAACGGCTTTTTCGGTTTCTCCGGCGCGCATTCTGATTTTTCGTTTGGTAAAAATGCTCGTGACTTCATTGGAAACCATGTCCGCATATGTGTCCGAACCGTATTCGATTCCTTCTATGAAGGGTTGAATAATCATGTCTTCCTTACAGGTATCGCAGAGCGCTTTCAATAAAGACATGTTATCTACTTTCATGGAATTAACGCTGCCTGCACCGTCCTGAGGTTTAATAAAAACGGGGAAAGAAATACTGCCGTTTTCATACGCATATATGAATTCGTCATAACCGCAATATACGGGAACGACAGGTATGTTACGCTCGGACAGGAATTTATAAAGAGCTGCTTTGTCACGACACAATTTAACAGCTTCGGCATTTGATACAATCGGAACGATGCCCTGTTTTTCAAAAAGATCTTTGTGCTCGGAGATTAGAACCAATTCATCTTCGAAAAGCGGTAAAACGGCTTTGACATTTTCTTTGCGACATATATCAAGAATGCATTCAAGGTAATTGGGTTCACTCATGCGCGGAACGATGTAATGAGCATCGCATGCATACAAAGCCGGTGCCAGTTCACTGCAATCCGTTCCGATAACCTTGTCGTAATCATCACGATTTCTTTTGAAGTATTCCACAAGTTTATTGCGCGTTCCGCAACTTAAAATCAAAATGTTCATATATCAACGCTTCCTTGGACGTAATATTCGGGAGTCCATTTTTTTCTTACCAATCTGACAGAGGTGTCATTTTTGACATACACGGGAGGAAAATACTGAATGAACAAAGGATTAAGGCTCATTGTGTAGCCACCGACGTTTTCATATATTATTCTGTCACCCGGAACCAGTTCTTTTTGGTTCTTCATTTCAAAAATTCTGTCACATTCCATACACGAAAAACCGCTGACGGTTTGAAGCTCCAGTATCTTTCGCTCATTTTCCGGTACGGCATTGTTGTATTCGGTGTGATACAGGTGCGAAGCCTTTATCATTGTAGGGTCGATATTAAAGCGACTTCCGTCTGTCATGATATATCGACTCTGCTTGATGTCACGGGCATCAAATACTTCCGTAACAAAGGTTGTGCATTTGGATATCATTGAAATGCCGGGTTCTACTATGAGCACGGTTTCGGCGGGAACAAATTCCTGCGATAGAATTCTGCAGACGCCGGGGAAATAGTCCGGGTATTCCGGTCTTCCTTCCATTCCACCGCAGTAACCGCCTCCTATATCGACGTATTTAAGGTTGAGATTAAATTCACGTTTCAGGGAGCAGGCTGTCTTCGCAATTGATTCGAATACTTTGACGCTGCGGGATTTGGTGCTTGAGTGGAGGTGCAGTCCTACTATGGAGACACCATCCATTGCGCGCAGACGATTAAGTGCTTCGGCAAATTTGCCTGTTTCATAGCAAAATCCGAATCGACCACTTTCTTTGCCCATGGTAGTTTCGCCCGGGCACATGGCTTCAAGATTGAAATTGACGCGGATGCCTACTTCGTAATGTGCGTCGGGATTGGCTTTGCACAAGTTTTCCAGCCATTCTATTTCGCGTACGGAGTCCATGTTAACATATCCGCCGGCTTTAATGACGGCATCGAAACTTTCTTCCTCTTTATAGGGACCGTTATAGATTATTTCGTTATCACCAAATCCCATATATTTTGCCAATTTGTATTCGTCGTCTGACACAACTTCGGCAAATGCCCCCTTGTTCTTCATGTACGTCACAAGCCAGGGAAGAGAATTGGTTTTAAATGACCAGCCGATATGATAGTTTCCCCAGTGCCGAGTCAGAGAATCCGAAAGCATATCGTAATATTTATTCAAAATTTGTTCGTCAATTACAAAATAAGGTGTTTTCATGTTCGTCCTTGTCACCTGCTTTTTTGATAGTATTTTAAACCATTTTCGGTAGGTAGGCAATTTATCACATGCGGAAATGATTTATAAACCAGGTCAAAATATGTACAATTTTTGAACATTTTTTTACAAAAGTAAAAATTTTACATATCAAAGTAAAGGAATTACATTCACTTGTTTACAAAAAATCAATAAAATCGAAATTAGATTTGTGCAATATGCTTAAATAGTATTGCAGAAGGTGCTTGAAATGAAAAAAATCAAATTATTCGTTGTTATGACGGCTTTGATTACAGCGATGCTTTCTTTATCGGGATGTTCGGAAAAGGTTACCTCACCGATAGTCGGAAAGTGGGCGTATATCCATGATGACCAGACGATGGTTTTGAGCCTGTCATCAAACGGAAAGGCTTCATATAAAGGCGAAAAGTATTCTTATACGGAGGACGGTCAGTATATTACCCTTTCTTCCGGAAAGAATAAACTGAGATTACGTTATGAATTGAATAATGATGACTTGTATGTATATGAGCCTACCACATATGTTTATGTCGGAAACGATACTCCGAACGGATTAATCGGAGCATGGCAATGTGCAAAGTGGAGCTTTGAGTTCTACGA
This sequence comes from Lachnospiraceae bacterium, assembly GCA_045640905.1. Lineage (GTDB taxonomy): Bacteria > Bacillota > Clostridia > Lachnospirales > Lachnospiraceae > JAILLW01. Next base: position 32,311 of record JAZUFW010000037.1, on the reverse strand, counting down.
TGACGGAACATTCCGAGAGGACGGGTACTTCCCCGGATACTACACAGTCAGCGAAGACGGTACGAGTTTCAAATTGATGTATACGGATCACTTTGAAGATACGACCTGCTATTTTGCAATAAACGGAGACGAACTCCTGGTTGAATATCCTTGGCGCATGGTCAGGATGAAATAGTACATTACAAAGTGTGATTGCGACTTGTTCGCTTCACGGGGTGACATGGGTCATCCTAATATATTCAATTTTTTCATAGGAGGGAAAATATGAAAAAGAAATTACTTGCAACTCTTTTAACAGTTTGCATGGTTGCTTCTTTAGTAGCTTGTGGCGGTGCTGACACAGCAGCTTCAACTACAACAGATGCTCCCGCAGACACAACAGCCGCTGCAGAACCTGCTGCAGAACCCGCTGCTGAACCCGCTGCAGATGTAGCAGAACCTGCTGCAGAGCAGATCAACCTTACAATGTGGTGTATCGCTACAGAGTCTGACTCAAACCGTCATTCTTATGAAGCAGCTATCGCTGACGTAACAGCAGCTCATCCCGAAATCAACTTCGAGTGGGAAGCTATTGAAAACGAAGCATACAAGACAAAGATTAAGGCAGCTGTAGCAGCTGATGATATGCCTGATATCTTCTTCACATGGTCTTGCGCATTCCTTGGCGACTTCGTTGACGCTGGTCGTGTTTACTGCCTTGATGATGAATATGCTAACTGGGCATCTTCTCTTCCTGAAGTTATGACAGGTAACACAACATACAACGGAAGCCACTATGGTGTTCCTCTTACAATGAACATCGTTGGTTTGTTCGCTAACATGGACATCCTTGCAGAAGTTGGTTACACAGAGGTTCCCGGATCATATGATGAGTTCATCGCTTGCTGTGATGCTCTCGTAGCAGCTGGTTACTATCCTTTCGGATGTGCTGGTAAGGAAACATGGTGTGTTACTGAGTACCTTGAGTCAGTAATCGAAAAGATGATCGGTGCTGATGCTCTTAACGATATCTTCCTTGGCAGAGCTACATGGGCTAACGCTGATGTTGCTGCAGCAGTAGATACATTCCAGGGAATGGTTAACGATGGATACTTCGATCCTTCAGGTGCTGCTCTTTCAAACGACGAAGTTAAGCAGAACTTCATCGATGGAAAGTACGCTTTCTACATGAACGGAACATGGAACTGTGCAGACTTCTCTAACGCTGGAATGAACTGCCAGGTAGCTGAATTCCCCGTTATTGATTCTTCTAAGGCTTCTCTTGGACAGTTAATCGGTGGACCTTCTGATACATTAGCAGTTGCAGCTTCTTCTGAGCATGCAGCTGAAGCAGCAGCTTTCACATTCGAACTTGGTAAGGAAATCTGCCACTATGGTTACCTTGATGGTTGTGGTCTTCCCGCTTGGACACCTGACTACGACACAAGCTCAATCAATCCTTTGACAAACGCTGTTTCTGATATCTGTGCTAACGCTCAGAGCTATGTTCTCTTCGGTGATACAGCTCAGAACGCAGACGATGCAGCTACATACCTTGACTATGTTGCTCAGGTTTATGGATGCGAAATCGACGGACAGGGATTCATTGACGGACTTGCTGCTGATATCAGATAGTTTTATCTGAAATATTAGTTGTAGATGTAAATGATTAAATTGGTGGCTTCCCGATTCAATTGGGAGTCGGGCGGCCACCATATTTTTTTGGAAGGATCAGTTATGCGTAAAAGGAAATTGACCACCGCAAAAGATGTATTTTTATTTTTACTTCCGGCACTCATTTTATTTGGCGGAATTCTGATCGCACCTATTGTCATGTCATGCTATTACAGCTTTTTTGACTGGCATTTGGTAAAGGGAAATCAGGGATTTGTAGGTTTTGAAAATTACAAAGAGCTGTTTACCAGTAATTCGATTGCGTTTACCAAAGCTTTAGGTAATTCGCTTTTATTGGCACTTTTTTCTGTATTTATTCAGTTGCCCATTTCTCTCGGTTTGGCTCTTTTACTCGGTAGAGGAATCAAAGGAGAAAGAGTATTTCTATCCATTTTCTTCCTGCCGGTACTTATTTCAACCGTTGTTATCGGTCAGTTATGGTTGAAGATTTACAACCCGAACTATGGATTATTGAATGTTGCATTGGTTGGCATGGGATTTGACAAGTTTAAGGACTACACATGGTTGAGCTCGAATTCTACTTTATGGGCCGTCTTTATTCCTACCTTGTGGCAGTTCGTCGGTTACCATATGTTGCTGATGTATGCAGGTGTTAAGTCTGTTCCCACGGAATATCGTGAAGCTGCCAAGATTGATGGAGCTACAGAGGGACAGGTAAACAGATATATCGTAATTCCTTACATTAAGGGAATTATTAAAGTAAGTGTTATTTTTGCAGTTACAGGATCTTTGAAGTCATACGATATGATTAAGGTCTTGTTGGGAGGCCAGAAGCATAGCCCTGTTGAAGTTCCTACAACACGTTTGATCAACCAGATTATCGAACGTAACAGAGTCGGAATGGGTAGTGCTATTGCAGTAATGCTAATTATTCTTTGCTTTGCATTCGCGTTGATTATTGGCAGAGTATTTAGGGAGGATGATTAACAATATGGCTAAAGATAGAAGTTTTGAAGAAGAATATACCATAAAGAAGACAAGTGGTATCGGCAAGGTTGTTATATACATCATTTTAGCAATTTGGGCCGTTGTTAATTTGTTTCCTTTATATTGGATGTTCACATTCTCTTTAAAAGATAATAGTGAAATTTTTGGTGCTAATGTTGCAGGACTTCCCCAGAAATGGTTGTGGAGTAACTATGCGTCAGCTTGGAATACCGGTGATATGCCGAGATTCTTTATCAACAGTATTGTAATCACGGTAGTAACGATTGCTATTACTCTCGTTGCATCCATCATGGCTACGTATGCGATTACCAGAATTGTATGGAAAGGCGCTAATATGACCAACAGTTTCTTCATGTTGGGATTGACGATTCCTGTTCATTCAGCATTGGTACCTATCTATAAAGTACTTATCAGCATGAAACTTACCAACAGCTTGGCAGCATTGATTCTGCCTTATGCAGCATTCTCGCTGGCCATGGGTATTTTGATTTGTACAGGATTTATGGCTGAGATTCCCAAGGATATTGATGAAGCGGCTTATATTGACGGTTGCGGACGTTGGGGAATCTTCATGAAGATTATTATGCCACTTATGAAACCGGCAGTTGCAACGGTATCCATTTATACATTCCTTCAAAGCTGGAATGAATTCATGTTTGCCAGCATCTTTAACACGAAGAGTCAGTACATGACAATTCCCGCCGGTGTTCAACAGTTGTTCGGTTCATATACAACTGACTGGGGCCCGATTGGAGCTGCATTGTCGATTGCAACATTCCCGACAATTCTTGCTTACATCTTCCTTAACAGAAAGATTCAGGACAGTTTCATTGCCGGTGCCGTAAAGGGCTAATTTTGATATTGAGAATATATTATGTATGTGCAACCTGCTCGTTTATTCGAGCAGGTTGTTTTTATTTGGTTAAGGAATTAAAATGACATTATGAAGAAGTTTAGTTTCGATACAATTAAATTGGGTAAAAAGATTATTGACGATGATACTACCATAGTAAAACTGGTTTGGATTATCATTTCTACGGTCTGTGCACTGTTTTTGCTGTCTTTTTTGATTTCCGCAATTGTTATCAAGGCAAGAACCGAAAAGGATTACGAGATTCGAGAGGCTGAAACGATACTGAGCAATACTTCGGCCAGCATAGAATCAAGTATCGATAACTATAAGGATTTGTCACGGCTTGTTATGCTTAATGATGAAATCATTAAGTTTTGCAGAGCCTTGAGTGTAGATGCGGGAATAACCAATGATGCCAGATTCGGTGTTATGGAGATAATGAATGTTTCCGATAATCTTGACTCGGTTATTGTTGTCAGAAATGACTATTCATATATGAATACCGGTAGAAGTACATATACGTTTGACCTGCAACTGATGCGTACCGACAGTTGGAGAAACATTCTCCTTGATAAAAAGGGAGGTGCTGTGGTATCCATGAACGGAAGCGGAGCCGTTATGAGGCAGGATGAGTCTCCGATTATTTCCATAGAGAGAGCTATCTATGATATTAATTCCCAAAAACTTACAGGAATGCTTCTTCTGAATTTTACTACCGGAATGCTTGATAAAATTATTTTGTCGCAAGGTGACGCCGACGTTTGCATTATGGATGTGGACGGAAATTTCCTTTCGGGAGAAGAGGAACTGATTCCGTATTTTAACGAAAAGGCATTATCTGAAAAAGCAATATATAAGGAGCATGGTTTTTTCCTTTCACGTAACATGATCAGTACGAAGAAAGTTAAAGATACTCCCTTCGTTATTATATGCAAGACAAATGGGGGAACGGGGTCCGTTCCTGTTGAAATTCTAATAAGTTTCGGATTGCTTCTTTTGGCGTTTATAGCGTCAATGATTATAACGACATCGTTTATTATCAGAAACTTTACTAATCCGATAATAAGTCTGTCGGAGGCCATGGAAAAGACAAAGGAAGCCGGTTGGCTTAAAAAGGTTGATGTCTCGATGCCGAAAAATGAGATTGGACAATTGGCCGACAGCTATAACAGCATGATTGAATATCTGAATGATTTGTTTAATAGGCTGCTGGAAAACGAAAAAGAGATTCAAAAAGCTGAACTTCGTGTTTTGCAGGAACAGATTAAACCGCACTTTTTGTATAACTCTTTGGAGTGCATTAATTGCATGGCTATGGATGAAGGCGCCCCGGAAGTACAAAAGGCGATAGAAACTCTCGGTAATTTTTACAGAAATTCACTGAGTAAGGGAAACAGAGAAATACCGTTGAACCGTGAAATTACAATAGTAAAGGACTATATGTATCTGCAGCGTCTGCGCTACGGCGATTCATTAAATGATGAGTACGACATTGATGAAGAAACGCTGGGAGTATATGTTCCGAAACTGACATTGCAACCGCTTGTTGAAAACAGTATTTATCATGGTATAAGATTAAAGGGTGAGCCGGGGGTAATCAAAGTATCCTGTCACCTTATGGATAACAATCTGATTATTGAAATATATGACACAGGTGTCGGAATGAGCGAGGCAAAGATAGCCGAAGTTTTGTCAGGTGATGCCCCGCAAAGCAAAGAAGACAATTCGCTTTCCGGGTTCGGATTGAAGGGAACGGTCAAGAGGCTACGTTATTATTCGAACAGAGAAGATGTAGTCGATATTAAAAGTGAACCGGGCGAATTTACAAAGATAACTATCAATTTGCCGGTTTTGAAAAAGGAGTCGGAATAAAAATGTATCGGGTAATGGTAATAGATGATGAACCAACTGCACGTAAACTGCTGATTAAATCCATCGCATGGGAAGACTATGATATGGAGATAGTGGGTGAAGCATCTAACGGAATCGAAGCTATTAATGTAATTGACGATATGAAACCGGATATAGCGTTTGTAGATATTTCCATGCCGTTCATGGACGGAATCAAGTTTACCGAAATTGCATCTGAGCGATATCCCAATCTGTTAATTATTATTTTGACTGCGTTCGATGAGTTTGAAAGTGCCAGAAAGTGTCTGCGTCTTTCGGTGCTTGATTATTTGCTAAAGCCGATAGTTACGGACGAAGTTGTTAAAGCTCTTCTTTGTGCCAAAAAGAAAATAGAAGAGAACCCTGAAAAATATCATGTGGAATCCGAAGATAACTACACTATGGAGAATTCCTCCATGAGCCAGATAGTATCATATCTTGATTCAAATTATACGGATTCAACCATAAATCTGGCTTCCGTGGCACAGAAATTCGGATTCAATACGAGCTATATGAGCCGTAAATTCAAGCAGGATATCGGGAAAAGCTTTGTGGAATACTTGTCGGACAAACGTATGCAAAAAGCCATGGAACTGGCCAAAGCCAATAAGAAAATGTTTTGTACTGCTGAAGAAGTGGGGATTCCGGATCCGAATTATTTCGGAAGGTGCTTTAAAAAATATACCGGTGTAAGCTATTCCGATTACGTTAACGGACAACGTCCCGATTAAGTATCGTACTGTGAGACTCGAATCTGTGATAAAAAAGTATCATGTGATATACTGAAAAAGACATATTTTTTGCTATTATGTAAGTAGCAATAGAATTTATATGAAAGAAGGAGTACAAAAATGAGCAACAAATACGAAGGAACACAAACACACAAAAATCTCGAGGCGGCGTTCGCAGGTGAGTCGCAGGCAAGAAATAAATATACATATTTTGCCTCAAAGGCAAAGAAGGAAGGCTTTGAGCAGATAGCGGCATTGTTTTTGCTTACCGCAGATAATGAAAAGGAACATGCCAAACTGTGGTTTAAAGAACTTGAAGGAATCGGGTCTACCGAAGAAAATCTCGAAGCAGCTGCTGACGGAGAAAACTTCGAATGGACAGATATGTATAATGATTTTGCCAAAACTGCGGAAGAAGAAGGCTTTAAGGAATTGGCTGCAAAATTCAGAGCTGTGGCTGCAATAGAAAAACGCCATGAAGAAAGATACCGTGCTTTGCTTAACAATGTTAAAACAAAGGAAGTATTTGAAAAGAGCGAAGTAAAGGTGTGGGAATGCAGAAACTGCGGACACATAATTGTGGGAACAAAGGCACCCAAGGAATGTCCTGTATGCGCACATCCTCAGAGCTATTTCGAAGTGCATTGCGATAATTATTAAGAATAAAAGAGGTTGCCGTTTGATCGGCAACCTCTTTTATTTATTAATACAAATCTATTTGAGTTCCAACGGGGACACCGGGCTCGGTCAGTTTGTTCAGGTCCATAATTATGGTGTACAAATTGCCGTCTCCGTAATATTTGTCTGCTATGCTCCACAGGGTATCGCCCCTTTTAACAGTATACGGTGAAGCGACCAAAAAGTCTGAAAGTCTGGATTCTTCTTTGGGGAAATAAATTTCAAAACCTCGCGTAATCAATGTGTCGGAACCGTAATGGTATGTAGTTCCTACGGCAAAACCGTTGCCGTACAGAATGGGACAACTCTTATATCTGTCGGAGAATTTGCATTTTCCGAAGGAATGTTCAATATCTTCGAAAGAACAGTATTCCAATTCCCAATCTTTGTGTTTTTTCATCAGATTGATGTTTACCGCTTCAATGAGGTTCGTATCATAAAAGGCGCTTAACGGCATTCGCATGCCTGTTTTCATATCAAAGATTACACTTCTTAATTCTTCGTATTCCAGGTAAACGCTGCCGACGAAACAATAATCCTGAAAGACAACACAAAGATAATCCGTATCATAATATGTAATACGGTAGTCGACGTGGCTTTGACACATTCCTTTATTTAAGTCTGCTTTAAACTTGTATTCCGGATAAACGGTGTCGCGGGATGCGAAGGCTACCGACTTGATGACGTCATTTATTCTTTGCGCCATTTCGGAATTACGCAAATTAACTTGAGGATATGATATGTCAAAATCATATATGTCTTCGTTGTAACTGTAGTTTTCACGCGTCAGTGTGGGCAGTAATGATTTGTTAATATGAACATCACCTTCGACGGAGATATAATCTTCGGAATCTTTTGTAAATGATGTCGTTACGTTATTCACATTTTGCTTTTCACACAGTGCAATTTCGGGAAATTGCAGCAATAAAGCAACCGAAATTACTAATGAAACAGTGGTTTTGATAATATTCTTTTTCATATTTTTCCTTCCTCTTTTCTAACAGACAGTATACTAGCATGAGGCACTTTTTGCAAAGAAGTAATATGTTTTTGAAAGATATTGCTATTTATAAGTCAGACATTTGACTATAATCATTAACTGTTAAAGGAGTATCAAGATGGCAGAAAAGAAACAGACTGTAAAAGATTTGACGGTCGGATCGCCGTTTAAGTTGATAATAGAATTTGCGCTTCCGCTGATTTTGGGGAATCTGCTTCAACAGTTATATAACTTTGTAGACACCATGATAGTAGGACATTTTCTCGGGATGGAGGCATTGGCCGGAGTCGGGAATACAGGCACTCTGAGCTTTTTGATAATAGGATGCTGTATAGGTGTCTGCAGCGGGTTTGTCATTCCGATTGCGCAGACCTTCGGTGCAAAGGATTATAAAAGATTAAAAAAGTTCTTTGCCAATTCCGTATATTTGTCATTGGCTATGTCCGTGGTGATTACCGTGACGGTTGCTTTGATGTGTCGAAATATTCTGGTGTGGATGAAGACGCCCGATGACATTATTGAGTATTCCTATGTCTATATCATGACTATTTTTTTAGGAATTCCGATTACGTTCTTTTATAATCTGCTGGCCGGAGCAATTCGTTCCGTCGGAGATTCCAAGACACCGCTTATATTTTTGATTATTTCTACGTTGATAAATGTGGTTTTGGATTATGTATTCATTTGCTTTTTCAAATGGGGAATATTCGGCGCTGCATTTGCAACCATTTTGTCACAGCTGATATCGGGAATGTTGTGCTTAAATGTGATAATCAGACGTTTCCCGGTTTTGCATGTATCTAAGGATGAATGGAAAATCGAACCGGAACTGATGAAAATATTATGCGGCATGGGGATTCCCATGGGATTGCAGTATTCCATCACTGCTATCGGAGGCGTTATTTTGCAAACCAGTGTAAATACGCTTGGCTCCATAGCTGTCGCCGCAACTACGGCAGCCAATAAGGTTGATATGATTTTCGTCAGCGTAATAGATTCTCTGGGAGCATCGATGGCAACGTACGGTGGACAGAATCTGGGCGCCGGCAGAGTTGACAGGATACGTCAGGGTGTCAGGGCTGCATCGATTTTGGGAATTATTTATTCTGTTTTGGCATTCGGAGCACTGCTCTTGGTAGGACGACCGCTGGCTTCTTTGTTTGTGGACAATCCGAAACCCGAAATGATGGATATGGCAGCACAGCAGATAGTGATTTATTCTTCGTTCTTTATTTTACTGGTTTTTGTAAATGTGCTAAGATTTTTGATACAGGGTGTCGGATATTCGACATTTGCCATTTTGGCCGGAGTATTGGAGATGATAGCACGAGGCCTTGCAGGACTGTTCCTGGTTCCTGCTTTCGGATATATAGGAGCCTGCTTTGCGTCTCCGCTTGCCTGGGTAATGGCAGATGCATTTTTGTTCCCTGCATATTTTTACGTTCTGCGGAAAACAGCTAAAAGAATAGAAGGAACACAGAGTGGAAACAGTAATCAGAGATGATTTTGATTTATATAAAATAGTGAATTCGGGACAGTGCTTCAGAGCCTGTTGCGTAAAAGATGATGTCTATCGTTTCATATATAAAGAGAAACTACTATATATAAGTAGGATTTCGAAATCCGACAGGTATGAAGTATCATGCTCTGAAAAAGAGTGGGAAGAAATCTGGCAGCATTATTTTGATTTTGAAACTTCTTATTCCGGAATTCGTAAGAGGATATCGCCGGCGGATGAGTATATTTATGAAGCTCAAAAGGCAGGAGCCGGAATTAGAATACTCAGACAGGATTTATTTGAAATGCTTATTTCTTTCATTATTTCACAAAGGAAAAGCATTCCCGCAATCAGATCAAGCATTGAAAAAATGTGCCTTTTCTTCGGAAAGAATCTTGGGAAGGATAAATATTCCGGCGAAGATATATATTCATTTCCCACGGCTGAGGCTTTGGCAAAGGCAGATGAAGAAAAACTGGGCCGATGCGGATTGGGATACCGACTGCCTTATATTTGCGAAGCGTCAAAGAAAGTTGCTTCGGGAGAATTTGATCTCCAAGGACTGACGGATTTGACGGATAGGGAAGTGTTTGAAACACTTAAATCATTGAAGGGTGTCGGAGATAAAGTTGCAAACTGTGTTCTTTTGTTTGGATACCACAGATTGGACAGTGCTCCGATTGATACCTGGATAGCGAAAGTAATCAATGAAGAATATGACGGCGAGAATCCTTTCCCGCAATATGAGCCTTACGCGGGAGTTGTTCAGCAGTTTGTTTTCTACCGAAAACAGCATTTGAAAGAATGAAACGGTATTTCCATATATGGTAGCCAAAGTGATAGAGGATACTAATTCTTGGGGCTATTTTTTCTTTGTGAAATTGTACCTAAAAAAACACAAAAAATTCTTTAAAAATATCTAAAAAAGTTCTTGCAATCCACTGATTATTAATTTATACTAGTCAATGCTGTGGCATGATAGCGATGAAGCGTGAGGTTGCTGCTTTTCCGCGAGGGAATGCAGGTTTTCCGTGGAGCGAATGTCAAGGCCTCAATTTTGAGGCAAAGAACCTGACGACAAGTCACTGTACAAACGAATGTCTGCCGATGAGCAGAAACACGGGCGTTAAGCGTAACGACTCAAACTTGCGGGAAACCGCATATATTTTTTGAGGGACGTTAGGACACGCACGGAGATGTGTACAGTCACCAAGCTTGTCGTACTTATTATTAAGAAAGAACAAGTACGAAAAAGGAGGCGACTTTTTTTATGGCAACACAAGTTATGAGAATCACACTCAAGGCTTACGATCATCAGCTCGTTGATGCATCTGCCAAAAAAATCATCGAAACAGTCAAGAAAACAGGATCTACAGTAAGCGGCCCCGTGCCTCTTCCTACTAAGAAAGAAGTAGTTACTATTCTTAGAGCTGTACATAAGTACAAGGATTCCCGTGAGCAGTTCGAACAGAGAACTCACAAGAGACTGATCGATATCTTAACACCTACCCAGAAGACTATCGAAGCTTTACAGAAGATCGAGATGCCTGCAGGTGTTTACATCGATATTAAGATGAAAGAAAAGTAAGAAACCCGAATCAATTGATTCAAAACCAAATGTTTCAAAACTAGTATGGCCCGATTGGGGCCCGCTGTAGAAAGGATGGAAACAAATGAAAAAAGCTATTTTAGCAACAAAAGTCGGAATGACTCAAATCTTCAATGAAGACGGTGTATTGGTACCCGTTACTGTATTACAGGCAGGACCTTGTGCCGTAACACAGATCAAAACCGTAGAGAACGACGGATACAGTGCTGTTCAGGTTGGTTTTGTTGACAAGAAGGAAAGAATCGTTAACAAAGACAAGTCCGGCAAAAAGGAAGTAGTTCACAGAAACGGTGTCGGCAAGGCTATGAAAGGCCACTTTGAAAAGGCCGGTGTATCTTGCAAGAGATATGTCAGAGAGTTCAAGTTTGAAAATGCCGATGAGTATACACTTGGCAGCGAAATCAAGGCTGATATCTTCGAAGCCGGTGATAAGATTGATGCTACTGCAATCTCAAAAGGTAAAGGATTCCAGGGCGCAATCAAGAGATTAGGTCAGCACAGAGGACCCATGAAGCATGGTTCTAAGTTCCACCGTCATCAGGGTTCAAACGGTGCATGTTCATCACCCAGCCGTGTTTTCAAGGGTAAGGGAATGCCCGGTCATATGGGATGCGTTAAGGTTACAGTTCAGAATCTCGAAGTAGTTAGAGTTGATGCTGAAAAGAACCTGTTACTTGTTAAGGGCGCAGTACCCGGACCTAAAAAGGCATTGGTTACCGTTAAAGAGAGCGTTAAGGCTTAATGGTTGATGAAAGGAGGAAACTTTAGATGGCAAAAGTATCTGTATACAATATGGAAGGAAAAGAAGTTGGTACACTTGACTTAAACGATGCAGTGTTCGGCGTAGAAGTTAACGAACACCTCGTTCATATGGCAGTTGTACAGCAGCTTGCAAATAATCGTCAGGGTACTCAGAAGGCAAAGACACGTTCTGAAGTATCAGGTGGCGGAAGAAAGCCTTGGAGACAGAAGGGAACAGGACATGCACGTCAGGGTTCTACCAGATCTCCTCAGTGGACAGGCGGTGGAGTAGTATTTGCTCCCACACCCAGAGATTATTCTTTCAAGTTAAATAAGAAAGAAAAGAGAGCAGCATTAAAGAGTGCTCTTTCAAGCAGAGTAGCAGACGGAAAACTTATCGTAGTTGACGAACTTAAGTTTGACGAGATTAAGACAAAGAAGTATGCAACTGTTATGGAAAACTTAAAGGTTAACAAGGCATTGGTTGTTTTGGATTCAATGGATAAGAACGTTATCCTTTCAGCAAGAAACATTCCCAATGTTATGACAACACAGGTTAATACAATTAATGTTTACGACATTTTGAAGGGTGACACACTTGTAGTTACCAAGGATGCCGTAGCTAAGATCGAGGAGGTGTATGCATAATGGCTAACATTAAATATTATGACGTAATCCTTAAGCCTGTTATTACAGAAAAGAGTATGTCAGGTATGGGTGAAAAGAAGTACACATTCCTTGTTCATCCCGAAGCAAACAAGTCAATGGTTAAAGAAGCAGTTGAAAAGATGTTCGACGGCGCAAAGGTTAAGAAAGTCAACACCATGAACTGCTTAGGAAAAGAAAAGAGACGTGGTTACGTTTTCGGAAAGACAGCTAAGACAAAGAAAGCTATCGTTTGGTTGACAGATGACAGCAAAGATATTGAGATTTTCTCAGGTCTATAAATCATTGAAAGGAGAATAAGTCATGGGAATAAAAACATATAATGCATATACACCCTCAAGAAGAAATATGACTGGTTCAGACTTTGCCGAGATTACTAAGAAGACTCCTGAGAAGTCACTTTTGGTTTCAAAGTCAAAGACTGCCGGACGTAATAACCAGGGTAAAATTACAGTAAGACATCACGGCGGTGGTGCAAAGCGTAAATACAGAATTGTTGATTTCAAGAGATATAAGGATGGTATTCCCGCAACAGTAATCGGAATTGAATACGATCCCAACAGAACAGCCAATATCGCACTTATCTGCTATGCAGACGGCGAAAAGGCATATATCCTTGCTCCCGACGGATTAAAGGATGGAATGAAGGTAATGAACGGTCCCGATGCCGAAGTTAGAATCGGAAACTGCTTGCCTTTGGATAAGATCCCCGTTGGTACACAGATCCATAACATCGAGCTTTATCCCGGAAAGGGCGGCCAGATGGTTCGTTCAGCCGGAAACAGTGCTCAGCTTATGGCTAAGGAAGGAAAGTACGCAACATTGCGTCTCCCTTCAGGCGAAATGAGAATGGTTCCTATCAACTGCCGTGCTACAGTAGGTGTTGTAGGAAATGTAGATCATAACCTTATTAAGCTTGGTAAAGCCGGACGTACACGTCATATGGGCATTCGTCCTACAGTTCGCGGTTCGGTTATGAACCCCAACGACCATCCTCATGGTGGTGGTGAAGGTAGAGCACCTATCGGTCGTCCCGGTCCTTGCACTCCTTGGGGTAAGCCTGCTTTGGGTCTTAAGACCAGAAAGAAGAAGAAGGCTTCCAATAAGTTAATCGTAAGAAGACGCGATGGTAGAGCTATCAAGTAATAAGGAGGAGATAATAAAATGGCTAGATCACTTAAAAAAGGACCTTTCGCAGACGCTAGTTTGTTAAAAAAGGTAGATGCTATGAACGCATCAGGAAATAAGCAGGTTATTAAGACCTGGTCACGTCGTTCTACAATCTTCCCTTCATTTGTTGGAATTACATTTGCAGTACACGACGGTAGAAAGCATGTTCCCGTATATGTTACGGAAGACATGGTTGGACATAAATTAGGCGAATTCGTTGCTACCAGAACCTACAGAGGTCACGGTAAGGACGAAAAGAAGTCTAAGGTAAAGTAAGATAGGAGGTTTATCATGGCAAAAGGACATAGATCCCAGATTAAAAGAGAGAGAAATGCGCAGAAAGATATTAGACCTTCAGCTAAATTATCTTACGCTAGAATTTCTGTACAGAAAGCGTGTTTCGTACTTGATGCCATCAGAGGAAAGGATGTTGAAAGCGCACTTGGTCTTTTGACATACAGCCCCAGATATGGCTCAGCTATCATAAAGAAATTGGTAGAATCAGCAAAGGCAAATGCAGAATATCTGTACAGCCAGGATCCTACAAAGTATCCAAATCCCGAGAACCTTTACATTGCAGCTTGCTATGCAGACAAAGGTCCTACAATGAAGAGAGTACAGCCCAGAGCACAGGGTAGAGCTTACAGAATCGAAAAGAGATTAAGCCACATCACTGTTGTTTTGGATGAAAGATAAGGAGGAAATGGATAATGGGTCAGAAAGTTAATCCCCACGGCCTTAGAGTCGGTGTTATAAAGGATTGGGATTCCAGATGGTATGCTGAGGAAGATTTTGCTGATTTCCTCGTTGAAGATCATCAGATCAGAACATACCTGAAGAAAAAGTTAGGTAATTCCGGCGTTTCAAAGATTGAAATTGAAAGAGCCGCTGATAGAGTTAAGGTTATCGTATTTACTGCTAAGCCCGGTGTTGTAATCGGAAAAGGCGGTACAGAAATCGAAGTAACCAAGAAAGAGCTTACCAAGCTGACAAACGGCAAGAAGGTTTCCGTTGATATTAAGGAAATCAAGCGCCCCGATAAGGATGCTCAGTTGGTAGCAGAAAATATTGCACAGCAGTTGGAGAACCGTGTTTCTTTCCGTCGTGCCATGAAGTCTTGCATGGGCAGAACCATGAAGGCAGGCGCACTTGGAATCAAGGCATGTTGTTCAGGCCGTTTAGGCGGTGCAGATATCGCTCGTTCGGAGTTCTACTCAGAAGGTACTATTCCCCTTCAGACATTACGTGCAGATATCGAGTACGGTTTCGCAGAAGCTGATACAACTTACGGTAAAGTAGGTGTTAAGGTATGGATCTACAAGGGTGAAGTACTTCCCACCAAAAAGGCCGAAGAAGAGGAAACTAAGGAAGGGAGCGAAAAATAATGTTAATGCCGAAAAGAGTAAAGCGTCGTAAGCAGTTCCGTGGCTCTATGGCCGGAAAAGCTACACGCGGTAATATAATCAGTTACGGTGAGTACGGTATCATCGCAACAGAGCCCGCTTGGATCAAGTCAAATCAGATCGAAGCAGCCAGAGTTGCCATGACACGTTACATCAAGCGTGGTGGTAAAGTTTGGATTAAGATTTTCCCTGACAAGCCTGTTACAGCAAAAGGTCTTGGCGTACGTATGGGTAAAGGTAAAGGTGCTACAGAATATTGGGTAGCAGTTGTTAAGCCCGGTCGCGTAATGTTCGAAATCGCAGGAGTGCCTGAAGATATCGCTAAAGAAGCTTTACGTTTAGCAACACATAAGCTTCCTTGCAAGTGCAAGATAGTTTCTAAGGCCGACTTGGAAGGTGGTGTATCAAATGAATAAGTATTTAGAAGGTTTAAGAACCAAATCCGAAGCAGAATTAGAAAAGGATTTAGTAGCTGCTAAGAAAGAGCTTTTCAATTTGAGATTCCAGAATGCAACTAACCAGTTGGATAATACTGCAAGAATCAAAGAAGTAAGAAGAAACATTGCTAAAATTCAGACAGTAATGGCTGAAAAGGCAAAAGAAGCCTAAAGCAGTTTGGAACTCATAAGAAAGGAGACTAATAGTCGTGGAAGAAAGAAATTTAAGAAAAACACGTATCGGCAAGGTTGTTAGCAACAAGATGGATAAGACTATTGTAGTAGCTATTGAGAACCATGTTAAGCATCCTTTATATAAGAAAATCGTTAAGGATACTTACAAGCTTAAGGCTCATGATGAGAACAACGAATGCCAGATTGGTGATACAGTTAAAGTAATGGAAACAAGACCTCTGTCAAAGGACAAGAGATGGAGACTTGTTGAAATCGTAGAGAAAGTTAAGTAACTAGGAAGGAGAATTAGCATGATTCAACAGGAAAGCAGACTTAAGGTCGCTGATAACACAGGTGCTAAGGAAATCCTTTGCATTAGAGTTATGGGCGGATCTACAAGAAGATATGCCGAAGTTGGTGATATTATTGTTGCTACAGTAAAAGATGCTACTCCCGGTGGCGTAGTTAAAAAGGGTGATGTAGTAAAGGCTGTAGTAGTTCGTACCGTAAAGGGTACACGTCGTAAGGACGGTTCATATATCAGATTTGATGAAAACGCAGCTGTTATCATCAAGGATGATAAAACTCCGAGAGGAACTCGTATTTTTGGACCCGTAGCAAGAGAGCTTCGTGAGAAACAGTTTATGAAGATTGTTTCTTTGGCTCCAGAAGTATTATAGGAGGACTGCAAGATGGCTAGTTTAAAGATTAAGAAAGGTGATACCGTTAAGGTTATCGCCGGAAAAGATAAAGGTGCAGAAGGCAAGGTATTATCTGTAGACGCAAAGGCAATGAAAGTTACCGTAGAAGGCGTTAACATGGTTACTAAGCACACTAAGCCTTCAGCTGCTAACCAGAATGGTGGAATTATTCAGAAGGAAGCTCCTATGGATATCTCAAACGTTATGTACCTTCATAAGGGCAAGCCTACTCGCATAGGTTTCAAGATGGACAATGACAAGAAAGTTCGTTTTGCTAAATCTACCGGCGACGTTATTGATTAATTCTTTGAAAGGAGAACATTTTAAGTGAGCAGATTAAAAGATACATATAAGAACGAGATCGTAGATGCTATGATCAAAAAGTTCGGCTATAAGAATATTATGGAAGTTCCGAAGCTTGACAAGATCGTTGTTAATATGGGTGTTGGCGAAGCTAAGGAAAACGCTAAAGTGTTAGAGTCTGCAATTTCCGATCTTGAAACCATTACAGGTCAGAAGGCAGTCTTAACAAAGGCAAAGAAATCAATCGCTAACTTTAAACTTCGTGAGGGACAGAACATTGGATGTAAGGTTACTCTCCGTGGTGAAAAGATGTATGATTTCTTGGACAGATTAGTAAACCTTGCTCTTCCTCGTGTACGTGACTTCAGAGGTATCAACCCCAACGCATTTGATGGTAGAGGTAACTACGCACTTGGTATCAAGGAACAGATTATTTTCCCTGAAATCGAGTACGATAAGATTGATAAAGTCAGAGGTATGGACGTTATTTTTGTTACAACCGCAAAGACAGACGAAGAAGCACGCGAACTGTTAACATTGTTTAACATGCCTTTCGCAAAGTAGGAGGAGAAGAATTATGGCTAAGACAGCAATGAAAATCAAGCAGCAGCGTAATCCTAAGTTCTCTACACAGGCTTACAATCGTTGCAGAATTTGTGGACGTCCACACGCTTATTTGAGAAAGTACGGAATTTGCAGAGTTTGCTTCCGTGAATTAGCATACAAGGGTGAAATCCCCGGTGTTAAAAAGGCAAGTTGGTAAGGAGGTATATTAAGATGACAATGAGTGATCCTATTGCAGATATGCTTACTAGAATCCGTAATGCAAATACTGCTAAACATGATACAGTAGATGTTCCTTCTTCCAAGATGAAGTTAGCTATTGCAGATATCTTACTTGAAGAAGGTTATATCAAAAAGTATGATCTTGTTGATGAAGGCGCTTTCAAGACAATTCGCATCTCTTTGAAGTATGGTGCAGATCGTAACGAAAGAATCATCAGCGGATTAAAGAGAATTTCTAAGCCCGGTTTGAGAATTTACGCCGGCAAGGAAGAACTTCCCAAGGTTTTGGGCGGTTTGGGAATCGCTATTATTTCTACTAACCAGGGAGTTGTAATCGATAAGAAAGCAAGAGAATTACAGGTTGGCGGCGAAGTGCTCGCTTACGTTTGGTAATAGTTCTTGCATAACAAAAAGATTAAATCATTATAGGAGGTACGGGCATGTCACGTATAGGAAGAATGCCAATCGCTATCCCTGCAGGTGTAACTGTAGATGTAGCAGAAAATAACAAAGTGACTGTAAAAGGTCCTAAAGGAACACTTGAAAGAGTGCTGCCTTCAGAAATGGAGATTAAGGTTGAAGGCACAGAAATAAGCGTTTCAAGACCCAATGATCTTAAGAGAATGAAAGCTTTACACGGATTGACCAGAACACTTATTAACAACATGGTTGTTGGTGTTACTGAAGGATTCGAAAAGAAGCTTGAAGTTAACGGTGTAGGTTACAAAGCTCAGAAATCTGGCAAGAAGTTAACCTTATCGCTCGGATACTCTCACCCTGTTGAGATGGAAGATCCTGAAGGAGTTGAAACAACTGTTGACGGAAATAACATCATCGTTAAGGGTATCGACAAAGAAAAAGTTGGTCAGTTTGCTGCTGAAATCAGAGATAAGAGACGTCCTGAACCTTATAAGGGCAAGGGTATCAAGTATGCTGATGAAGTAATCAGACGTAAAGTCGGCAAGACCGGTAAGAAGTAATAGATAAGGAGAGTATAAAAATGGTTAGTAAAGAATCAAGATCTGAAGTACGTGTGAAAAAACACATGAAAATACGTAACCGTTTTAGCGGTACAGCCGAGAGACCTCGTCTTGCGGTATTTAGAAGTAATAATCATATGTATGCTCAAATTATCGACGACACTGTTGGTAATACTTTAGTTGCTGCTTCTACAACCGAAAAGGAAGTTAAGGCACAGCTCGAGAAGACAAACGATGTTGACGCTGCAGCATATTTGGGTCAGGTAATTGCTAAGCGTGCACTTGATAAGGGAATCGATACTGTTGTATTTGACAGAGGCGGATTCATTTATCAGGGCAAGATTGCAGCATTAGCTGATGCGGCAAGAGAAGCCGGTTTAAAATTCTAGGAAGGGAGAAACGTAATGAGACGTACAATCATTGATGTAAGTAATATGGAATTACAGGATAGAGTTGTCGCTATTAAGCGTGTAACTAAGGTTGTAAAAGGTGGTCGTAATATGCGTTTCGCCGCTTTGGTAGTTGTTGGTGACGGCGCTGGTCATGTTGGTGCCGGATTAGGTAAGGCTGCTGAAGTTCCTGAAGCTATCCGTAAAGGAAAAGAAGATGCAATTAAGAACATTGTTTCGATTGCAGAAGATGAAAATAACTCAGTAACACATGACATTATCGGAAAATTCGGTTCGGCTTCCGTTCTTTTGAAGAAGGCTCCCGAAGGTACTGGTATTATCGCAGGCGGTCCCGCACGTATCGTTTGTGAACTTGCAGGTATCAAGAATATCCGTACCAAGTCATTAGGCTCTAACAACAAGCAGAACGTAGTTATGGCTACTATCGAAGGATTAAAGTCATTAAAGACACCTGAAGAAGTTGCTAAGAACCGCGGTAAATCTGTAGAAGAAATTTTAGCATAGGAGGACTAAGAAGATGGCAGATAAAATGTTAAAGATTACTTTAGTGAAATCTCCTATCGGAGCAGTTCCCAAGCAGAAGAAGACATTAGAGTCTATGGGTCTTCGTAAGCTTAATCAGTCTAAAGAGTATCCTGATAACAAGGCTACCAGAGGACAGATTCAGCAGATTAATCACTTATTAAAAGTAGAAGAATTATAAAAGAATAGGAGGTGTCAGCATGGAATTATCCAATTTAAGACCTGCCGAAGGTTCAAAACATAGCGATAATTTTAGAAGAGGTCGTGGACACGGTTCAGGAAACGGTAAGACAGCCGGTAAGGGACATAAGGGTCAGAAAGCTCGTTCAGGAGCACCCAGAATCGGTTTCGAAGGTGGTCAGATGCCGTTATACAGACGTATCCCCAAGAAAGGCTTTAAGTGCCCTTCACACAAGGATATCGTTGCTATAAATCTTACAGCACTTGACAGCAAATTCGAAGATGGTGCAGTAGTTGATATCGATGCTTTGATTGCATCAGGTATCGTTAGAAACCCTAAGGATGGCGTTAAGATCCTTGGAAACGGAGAAATAACCAAAAAGCTTACAGTTAAGGCAAATGCCTTCTCAGCAACAGCTGTTGAAAAGATTGAAGCTGCAGGTGGAAGTACAGAGGTGATGTAATATGCTTACAACCCTGAAGAACGCTTTTAAGATTAAAGAAATAAGAGGTAAATTGTTTTTTACTCTCATTATGCTGTTCGTAATACGTTTCGGATCTCAGTTACCGGTTCCGGGCGTAAAAATCGCTGAATTTACTAAGTGGTTTGCTTCAAAGGTTGGCAGTTCCGATACCTCGGGATTTTTGGGAGCATTTACAGGTGGATCATTTGAAAACATGTCTATTCTGGCCCTGAATATTACACCGTATATCACATCATCAATTATTATGCAGTTGCTCACCATCGCAATTCCCAAGCTTGAGGAAATGCAAAAGGACGGTGAGGACGGAAGAAAGAAGATCACAGCAATAACCCGTTATGTAACGGTTGGTCTTTCACTTATCGAATCAACTGCAATGGCCATAGCATTTAACAATTCCGGAATGCTTACGGCTTCCAACCCTTTGAACGTTATTACAGTAATAGCTACACTGACAGCAGGTTCTGCATTTTTAATGTGGGTCGGTGAACAGATTACGGAACACGGCGTAGGAAACGGTATTTCAATAGTGTTGGTTATCAATATTATTTCGAGAATTCCTTCGGATGTTAAGTCGCTGTTTGACCAGTTCGTATTTGCTGATGACGGTAAACCCGTAGCTGTTAAAATCGTAGCAGCATTAATCATTATTGCAGTTATCGTTTTGATAGTTGTACTTGTAATTATTCTTAGTGACGCGGTTCGCAAGATACCCGTTCAGTATGCTAAGAAGGTACAGGGAAGAAAGATGGTTGGAGGAAACTCTTCATCTATTCCGTTAAAGGTTAATACATCAGGAGTTATTCCTGTCATTTTTGCCAGCTCATTGATGAGCTTGCCGGTTGTTATCTGTCAGTTCTTTAGTGTCAGAACAAGCGGTGTTTGGACAACAATCCTTCACTGCCTGAGCTCAAGTAACTGGGTAGATCCCGATAACTGGCTTTATTCAATCGGATTATTGGTATACATAGTATTGGTAATCTTCTTTGCTTACTTCTATACTTCAATTACCTTTAACCCGTTGGAGATAGCAGATAACATGAAGAAGTCCGGCGGATTTATCCCCGGTATCAGACCCGGAAAACCGACTTCCGATTATTTGACAAGAGTACTTAACTACGTTGTATTCATCGGTGCCGTTGGACTTACACTTGTATGTGTAATCCCTTATGTATTTAACGGCTTGCTCGATGCATCCGTTTCATTCGGCGGAACCAGCCTTATCATTATTGTCAGCGTTATTCTTGAGACAATCAAGCAGATTGAATCACAGATGCTGGTACGTAATTATAAGGGATTCCTTAACGATTAATTTAAATTTTATTATTTGCTTTGGATAGGAAAGCTCATTTTGGGCTTTCCTATGCCTTGCTTAAGAAGGAAAACTATTATGAAGATTATTATGTTGGGTGCACCCGGTGCGGGAAAAGGCACACAGGCTATCATGATTGCCGAGAAATACGGCATTCCTCATATCTCAACAGGAGATATGTTCAGAGCTAATATTAAGAACAACACACCGTTAGGTGTCGAAGCAAAGAAATATATGGATCAGGGAGCATTGGTTCCCGATGAACTTACGGTAAAGATTCTCCTTGACAGAGTAGCACAGGATGATTGTAAGAACGGATATGTTCTTGACGGATTCCCGAGAACAATTCCTCAGGCTGAGGTTTTGGAAAAAGCTTTGTCGGAGATTAACGATAAAATTGATTACGCCGTTAATGTTGACGTTCCGGACGAAAATATTATTAAGCGTATGGGCGGCAGACGCGCATGTGTTAAGTGCGGAAGCACATATCACATTGAACATGTTCCTCCCAAGAAAGAAGGAATATGTGACAACTGCGGAGAAAAGTTGATCCTTCGTGATGATGACAAGCCCGAAACAGTTAAGAATCGTCTGAATGTTTATCATACACAGACACAGCCCTTGATTGATTTCTATTCAAATAAAGGCGTGCTCAAGTCTGTAGACGGTACTCAGAAGATGGATGATGTATTTAATTCTATCGTTGAGATTTTGGGATAATTAAGCGATGGCTATTACAATCAAATCTCCCAGAGAAATAGAATTAATGAAAGAGTCCTGCAGATTGCTTTCAATAGTTCACGAAGAATTGGGAAAAGCAATAAAGCCGGGAATCAGTACCAAAGATATCGATGATATGGGTCTTGATTTAATCAGGTCCTTCGATTGCATACCGAACTTCTTAAATTATAACGGGTATCCCGCTTCGATATGTGTTTCCGTAAATGATGAAGTAGTTCACGGAATTCCGAAGAGGAACCGTATACTGAAGGACGGAGACATAGTATCGCTGGATGCAGGCCTAATATATAAAGGATATCATTCGGATGCGGCCAGAACATATGCTGTGGGGAACATCAGCGAGGAAGCAAAAAAGCTCATTGAAGTAACAAAGCAGAGTTTCTTTGAAGGAATTAAATATGCAAAAGAGGGTAATTACCTCTTTGATATATCAAATGCCATTGATGCATATGTAAGTCCTTACGGATACGGAATCGTTCGAGCATTGGTCGGACACGGAATTGGAACTTCACTTCATGAGGATCCGCAGATTCCCAATTTTAAGCAGTGGCGCAAGGGCCCCAAACTAAAAGCCGGAATGACATTGGCTATCGAACCCATGATAAATATGGGCACCGAAAAGGTTTGCTTTTTGGATGATGACTGGACAGTTGTCTCCGAGGACGGTTCATTGTCGGCACATTACGAAAACACGGTACTCATCACGGACGGTGAGCCGGAAATACTGACACTTAGAGATTAAATGATACACCAAAGGGTGAATGGAGGACTTGAATGTCTAAAACAGATGTAATTGAGATTGAAGGAACAGTAGTAGAAAAACTTCCCAATACGATGTTTCGCGTAGAACTTGAAAACGGACATATAGTATTGGCTCATATTTCAGGAAAACTACGTCAGAATTTCATCAGAATTCTTCCCGGTGACAAAGTTACATTGGAATTATCTCCGTATGATTTGTCAAAAGGCAGAATAATATGGAGAGATAAGTAAATAAGTGCTTTACACAAGGGTTTTCCTTGTGGTATTATATTAAACGGTCTTTTTTGAAAGGAGGTTTAACATGAAAGTTAGATCATCAGTAAAACCGATCTGCGAGAAATGCAAGATCATCAAGAGAAAAGGACGTATCAGAGTTATTTGCGAAAATCCAAAGCATAAGCAGAGACAGGGATAATCACCACTTGCGTGATAACTTCTTGATTCACATGTGAATGTGTAAGATCGGAACAATCTTTGATTAGTCCCGATTGGGCAATGTCCCCAATCAATTAGTATCGGCACATAGTGCCAAGGAAAATGGAGGAAAAAGTATATGGCTCGTATTGCAGGTGTTGACTTACCCAGAGACAAGCGTATCGAAATTGGTTTGACATATGTTTATGCAATCGGAAGAACTTCTTCCAATAAGATTCTTGAAAAAGCAAAGGTAAATCCTGATACACGCAATAGAGAGTTAACAAATGACAAAATTAAGAAAATTCCTGAGATTATCGACGCTGACTACATGGTAGAAGGTGATTTGAGAAGAGAGACAGCTCTTAACATCAAGCGTTTGCAAGAAGTTGGTTGCTACAGAGGTATCCGTCATAGAAAGGGACTTCCTGTACGTGGTCAGAAGACTAAGACCAATGCCAGTACTCGTAAGGGTCCTAAGCGT
Source organism: Lachnospiraceae bacterium (assembly GCA_045640905.1). Lineage (GTDB taxonomy): Bacteria > Bacillota > Clostridia > Lachnospirales > Lachnospiraceae > JAILLW01. The sequence goes on along the minus strand of JAZUFW010000037.1, from coordinate 8,762 downwards.
ACTGTTGCAAACAAGAAAAAGTAAAGCAAAGTAAAAATGCTTGCTTGCAAGGGCATTTTTACGGTGCTGATTCTTGGCGCAGCCAAGAATATGTTTGAGAGCTTGCAAGAAAAACTGTATGTAAAAATGCTTGCTTGCAAGGGCATTTTTACGGCGCTGATTCTTGGCGCAGCCAAGAATAGAGTGTTTTTGTTAATTTAGTAAAGAAGTGCACGTTGAGATACGTGCGGATTATTAAAGAAAGTGTAGGTTAGTTTTATGGCAGCAGCTAAAAAAGGTGCTACTAAGAAAGTAGCAAAGAAACGTGTCAAGAAAAACGTTGAACATGGACAGGCACATATCCAGGCATCCTTCAACAATACTATCGTTACATTAACAGATAACGAAGGAAATGCTTTATCATGGGCTAGTGCCGGCGGTCTTGGATTTAGAGGTTCAAAGAAATCTACGCCATATGCAGCACAGATGGCTGCAGAAACAGCAACAAAGGCAGCTTTAGTGCATGGCCTTAAGACAGTTGATGTTATGGTGAAGGGACCCGGTTCAGGACGTGAAGCAGCAATCAGAGCATTGCAGGCAGCAGGACTTGAGGTTACTTCAATCAGAGACGTAACTCCCGTTCCTCATAATGGATGCAGACCTCCTAAGCGTCGTCGTGTATAATCATTAGTTAATTATTGGAAGAAGGCACATTATTTGTGTTGTAAACAAAATGAAAAGGAGAAATTTAAAATGGCAGTAAACAGAGTTCCTGTGTTAAAAAGATGTAGAGCTTTAGGCTTGGAACCCCAGTTCTTGGGATATTCAAAGAAGTCTAACAGACAGGCTCACAACGCAAACAGAAAAGTATCGGAATACGGCTTACAGCTTCGCGAAAAGCAGAAGGCTAAGTTTATTTACGGAGTACTTGAGAAGCCTTTCAGAAACTATTATGAAAAGGCTGATAGAATGAAGGGCATGACAGGTGAAAACCTCATGATTTTACTTGAGAGCCGTCTTGACTCTATCGTATTCAGAATGGGCTTTGCCAGAACGAGAAGAGAAGCTCGTCAGGTTGTAGATCATAAGCATATCTTGGTTAATGGAAAGCAGGTTAACGTTCCCTCATATCTTGTAAAAGCAGGTGACGTTATCGAAGTTAGAGAAAAGTCTAAGTCTATCCAGAGATTTAAGGATATTACAGAAATCACAGCAGGAAGACTTGTTCCCGAATGGATGGATGTTGATATCGAAGGACTTAAGGGTACAGTTAAGAATCTTCCCAGCAGAGAGATGATTGATACTCCTGTTGATGAGATGCTTATCGTCGAATTATATTCTAAATAATACCATTAACTAAGGAGGGTTATTTAATGTTTGATTTTGAAAGACCAAATATTGAGGTTGTAGAAATCTCTGAAGACAAGAAGTATGGACGATTTGTCGTAGAGCCCTTAGAGAGAGGCTATGGTATTACTTTAGGTAATTCCTTAAGAAGAATAATGCTTTCGTCTTTACCCGGTGCAGCAGTATCGAAGATAAAGATTGACGGCGTCCTTCATGAGTTTTCATCTATTGAAGGTGTTAAGGAAGATGTTACCGAAATTATTATGAATATTAAGAGCCTTGCTATTAAGAACAACAGCGAGACTAACGAACCCAAGACAGCATATATCGAATATGAAGGCGAAGGTGTTGTTACAGGTGCGGATATTCAGTGTGATTCGGATATCGAGATTTTAAATCCCGAAACAGTAATTGCAACACTTTCAGGAAAGAAAACAAAGCTTTATATGGAGCTTACAATCACAAAGGGCAGAGGATACATCAGTGCTGATAAGAATAAGACAGATGATCTTCCTATCGGTGTGATTGCTATTGACTCAATCTATACTCCTGCAGAGCGTGTAAATGTTACCGTTGAAAATACTCGTGTAGGTCAGGTTACCGATTACGATAAGTTGACACTTGATGTATTCACTAACGGAACACTGGCTCCCGATGAGGCAGTTTCACTTGCTGCAAAAGTATTGAGCGAGCATTTGAGCTTGTTCATTAATCTTTCTGAAAATGCCGTTAATGCCAAGGTTATGACGGTTAAGGAAGAAAATGATAAAGAAAAGGTTCTTGTAATGAGCATTGATGAACTTGAACTTTCAGTTCGTTCATATAACTGCTTGAAGAGAGCCGGAATCAACACTGTTGAAGAGTTGACAAACAAGACTCCCGATGAAATGATGAAAGTTCGTAACTTAGGTCGCAAGTCTTTGGAAGAAGTACTTGCAAAGTTAAAGGAACTCGGACTTCAGCTTAACGTTGGCGAGGAAGTTTAAATTCTGTTGATAACAGGTTCAGTAAATCCGATGAGTTTGAACGTGTTCTCATAAATGGAAGCAGCACATACATCGATAAATCCAAAGTGTACGATGAAGTGTGTACCATCAAATTTGAGATAGGTCAAAGACCTAAGAAAGGAGCCAAACATGGCTAAGTACAGAAAGTTAGGTAAGACATCCGATCAGAGAAAGGCATTACTTCGTAATCAGGTAACTGCTCTTTTATACAACGGAAAGATTATTACAACAGAAGCAAGAGCAAAAGAAGTTAAGAAGATTGTTGAAAGCCTTATAGCTTTAGGCGTTAAGGAAAAAGATAATTTCGAAACCGTAACGGTTGACGCTAAAGTTCCCGAAAGAGATAAGGAAGGCAAGCGCGTAAAGGAAGTTGTAGACGGAAAGAAAGTTACAAAGTATACAACAGTAAAGAAGGAGATTAAAAAGGATCTTCCTTCAAGATTACATGCACGTCGCCAGATGTTAAAGGTTCTTTATCCCGTTACTGAAGTTCCTGCAACAAACGCAGGAAAGAAGCGTGGAACAAAGGAAGTTGATCTCGTAGCAAAGATTTTTGATGAGTATGGTGTTAAGTATGCTAACCGTCAGGGTGGTTATACCAGAATCATCAAGATTGGTCCCCGTAAGGGTGATGCAGCTATGGAAGTAGTTCTTGAGCTTGTTTAATATTTGATGAATTATAAAAGAGCTTCGCTTTTGCGAAGCTCTTTTCATTTTCACGATGCACGATTCAAATTGTTCAATTCGGAACTTTTTGGAAGTGCTGATAATCTTTTGAACTGTTCCAATCGCCGCCCCATGTAAATCCATGTTCGTGAAACAGTTTATAGCATAAATCGTTTTTATCAATTTTGTGTTCAAAATCCAAAGAGCGGTCAATATATATTTCGGAACCGCGGGGTGAAATGTAGTCGGTTCCGTCTGGATTTCCTCCGAAAACCAAATATGGATTATAAAACGGATTAACATCTATGGCCAAACCGCGTGCGTGTTTACTAAGCGACGTGGAATTGGGAACAACACGGTAGTTAAAACATGACGTATTATTGTGTTCCATGGATAACGTATCATCACCGCCGTAATCATCTATCAGATTAATACTTTGGATTTGATATCTGTTCTTAAATAACTCTGCAAATATTTCCAATAAATCATCGGATATATATTCGTTACAAATGATTTCACCGATTTGAACCTGTGAATTGAAATCGTAATATAACACTCGCAAATATCGTAATTCATCCATCGAAACTTTGATATTGCTGTCATCTGCAGGATATGAAATTCCTGTGATTTTCTTCTTGATATTATCGGGAATGGGTTCAGATGTAAAGCCGTCCGCGTAAATGTCCATATTGGCGGATTCGCTTGTTTCTGCAGCATTATCAGCTTCCGAGTCCGAGCTTATTGAGGGAACCGGAGTGATGGATTCCTTCGGCTCGAGAGAATCGGGTAAAGCACTTGCTTCAGGTATCGCAGATGGTGAAACGGCAGCTTGAACATCGGGAGACGGTGTCGGAGCCGGTGATACGGTTGCTAGAGCCTTTTCTACGCCTGAATCATACTTCTCTTCGGAGTCATTTTTCTCTTTTCCTTCGGGTATTTCCTCTCTGTGTAAAAGTTCGTCAAGCGAGGAACCGGAGTAAGCTTTATCCGGATTCTTTCGGGCATAATCGGACAAAGTGTCACCGCCTGTCAGAAGCTTAACGGCAACCGTACTGGCGACGATTATTATCAGGATATATATTGAATATTTAAGTATTGTTTTTAGTTTGGTTTTGTCCATGCGATAATGATACGACATAATGGGAAGTATTGCAAATAGCGCAATATTCAAGTAGAATTAAAAAGTTATGAACAGATTTTTAGACGCTAAAGACTTAACATTTGAATATATACGTCGCGACGAAGAGGGAAATGTTTGCGGAATAACTTCAGCCGTTGATGGGATTACCTTTAACGTGGCAGCCGGAGAATTTATATGTATTCTTGGCCATAACGGATCAGGGAAGTCCACTCTTGCGAAACATATTAATGCCATTTTGCATCCTACCGAGGGAACTTTATATGTCAATGGGAAAGATGCGTCCAAAGAAGAAAGTGTATGGGATATACGCGAAAGTGTCGGAATGGTTTTTCAAAATCCCGATAATCAGATTATTGGTCAGACGGTTGAAGAAGATGTCGGTTTCGGACCCGAGAATTTGGGTGTTCCTACCGATGAGATTTGGGAAAGAGTGTATGAAGCACTAAAAGTCGTTAATATGTATGACAGCAGGGAATTGAGCCCAAATAAACTCTCCGGAGGACAAAAACAGCGTGTTTCCATAGCCGGAGTACTGGCCATGCATCCGAAATGCATTGTTCTTGACGAACCTACGGCAATGCTGGATCCTCAGGGACGAAAAGAAGTTATCAGGGCTGTCAGAGCCTTGAATGATGTAGAAAAGATTACGATTATTCTGATTACTCACAATATGGAAGAAGCCATATATGCGGACAGAATACTGGTGATGGATAAAGGAAAAATAGCAATGGAAGGAACACCGAAGGAAGTGTTCTCTCAAGTTGAAAAGCTTGAAGGATTAAGTCTGTGTGTTCCCACTGTTACAAAACTGGCATATGAACTGAAAAGGGCCGGATTTAATATAGAGAACGGAATACTTACGAAGGAGGAACTGATATGTCAATTATCCTCAATCATGTAAGTTATACGTATGAAAAAGACACATCGCTGAAGGTTGATGCGCTTAAAGATATCAATTTGAAGATTGATGACGGTGAGTTTATCGGTTTGATAGGGCATACCGGTTCGGGAAAATCAACTTTGGTTCAATTGCTGAATGCACTTTTGGTGCCTACCGAGGGCAATATTTTTTACGACGGAGCCGACATTCATGATCCTGAATACGATCGAAAAAAACTTCGTTCGAATGTGGGATTGGTATTTCAGTATCCGGAGCATCAATTGTTTGATGTTGATGTGTTTTCCGATGTTTGCTTCGGACCCAAAAACATGGGGCTTTCGAAAAAGGAAGCGGAGCTGTCGGCTTATGCAGCTCTCGAAAAGGTAGGGATTTCGCATGATTACTTTTATCAGTCTCCGTTTGACTTGTCGGGCGGTGAAAAGAGAAAAGTAGCGATAGCCGGTGTTCTGGCGATGAAACCTCGGGTATTGGTTCTGGATGAACCTACGGCGGGATTGGATCCGAAGGGCAGAACCGAACTTCTCAATATGCTGAGGGATTTGCATGAGGAGTTAAAAATTACGATTATCTTGGTTTCGCATAGTATGGATGATGTGGCAGAATATGCGAAACGAATTGTTGTGGTAAACAAGGGGCGAATCATCATGGATGGGGCTCCGAAAGAAGTTTTTGCACATTATGATGAGTTGAGGCGGGCAGGATTGGATGTTCCGGAAGTTTTGAATGTTTTGAAAGGACTTAGGGACAGAGGACTCAATGTTGATTTGAGTGCCGTAACAATCGAAGAAGCCTGTCAATCAATAATAAAGGCTGTTAATGGTAGAAAATGATTCGTGACATTACGCTGGGACAATACTATAGAGCGGATTCGATTTTACACAGAATGGACCCCAGAGTCAAATTAATCGGGACCGTTATCTATATTGTTTCCTTATTTATTGCGAACAATTTTATAGGCTATTTGCTTGGATTTACTTTTTTGCTGTTTTGCATAGCTTTGTCAAAGGTACCGTTGCGATTCATGTTAAGAGGGCTAAGGGCTGTAGTGATTCTGGTTCTCTTTGCGGTGGTCCTTAATCTGTTTTTGACACCCGGTGAACCCATTCTTTCTTTTTGGCGTCTGAAAATAACCAAAGAGGGTGCGGTTTTGGCTTTTGAGATGGCTTTCAGAATATGTCTTTTGATAATAGGCTCGTCTATTATGACGTTGACGACTACTCCGAATCATCTGACCGATGCTCTGGAGAATTTGATGAAACCATTGAAGATTATCAAAGTTCCGGTTCACGAGATAGCGATGATGATATCCATAGCCCTTAGATTTATTCCGATTTTACTTGATGAAACTGACAAAATTATGAAAGCGCAACTTAGCCGTGGCGCGGATTTTGAAAGTAAAAATATAGTAAAGAAAGTCAAGGCTTTGGTTCCGGTACTTGTCCCGCTGTTTGTGTCGGCATTTCGAAGAGCGAATGATTTGGCTATGGCCATGGAAAGCAGATGCTATAGAGGCGGCGATGGCAGAACAAAGATGAAACCGCTTAAATATCATAAGCAGGATGCAGCCGGGTTTACAGTGATAATCGTGTATTTATCATTATGCATTTTTATAAGAAAGATAATGTAATATGAAAAGGGTATTATTGAAAATTGCTTACGACGGAAGTGCTTATTCCGGATTTCAGATTCAGAAAAGTGCTAAAACCGTTGAGGGCGAATTGACAAACGCAATCCATGAACTAACCGGAGAGGAAGTTGGACTGATAGGGGGTTCACGTACAGATTCGGGGGTTCATGCGCTATGTAATATCGCTGTGTTTGATACCGAATCGCAGATTCCGGGAGAAAAGATTAAGTATGCTTTGAACAGTTTTTTGCCGGAGGATATTAGGATCATGGATTCGTATGATACGGATAATGATTTTCATCCCAGACATGTTAATACCAAAAAGACATATGAATATACTATTATCAATTCCCGAATAGAGATTCCAACGGAACGCCTTTACAGTCATCATGTATACGGAGATTTGAATGTTGAAGCGATGAATTCGGCTTCGAAGTCATTTATTGGTGAGCATGATTTTGCCGCATTTTGTGCTGCGGGAGCTCAAGTCACTTCTACGGTCAGAACAATTTATGACATAAGTGTCACATCGAGCCCGATATCACGCGGAACGGGAAATCGAATTGTAATACGAGTTTCGGGGAACGGTTTCTTATACAATATGGTCAGAATTATTGCAGGCACATTGCTTGAAGTCGGCAGAGGAAGCATAAAACCGGAGCGGGTATCCGATATCATTGAATCCAAACAGCGCAAAGAAGCAGGCCCTACGGCACCTGCGTGCGGACTGACTTTGGTTAATTACGAATTCTTGTAGGCCGGGAATTTTTTATCAATATATAGTGGTTGACAACAAAACTACTATTTAATATAATAATTCGGTGCGTAGAAAAGCTTTAGACGCTTATCCCGTCATTTCCCGAAAGCTTTAACGCTTATCAACGAAGGCGTCGGAAACCTTTGTTGTGTCATCTAATTGGGAAACTTCGTTTTGACGGCCCGGACATCCGCAAATTAGAAGTTTTGGTTAGAATTTTGGAGGAATAATATGAAAACATTTATGGCTAGTCCTTCTACTATCGATCGTAAGTGGTACATAGTAGATGCTACAGATAAGACATTGGGACGTATGGCAGCTGAAGTTGCTAAAGTATTGAGAGGAAAAAATAAGGCTATTTTTACTCCTTCCATTGATACCGGTGATTACGTAATTATCGTAAATGCCGATAAGGTTAAGGTTACAGGAAAGAAGCTTGACCAGAAGGTTTATCGTCATCATTCAGGATGGGTTGGCGGACTTAAGGAAACCACTCTTCGTGAAATGAAAGCGAAGAAGCCTGAAGCTGTTGTTGAAATGGCAATTAAGGGTATGCTTCCCAAGGGACCTTTAGGTTCACAAATGTACAAGAAGTTATTTGTTTATGCAGGTGCTGAGCATCCTCATGCAGCTCAGAAGCCTGAAGAACTGACATTTTAAGGGAGGTAAGAGATAATGGCTAAAGCAGCAGCAAAGTTCTACGGAACAGGTAGAAGAAAGAAGTCAATTGCCAGAGTATACGTTACACCCGGCAAAGGAAATATTGTAATTAACAAAAGACCTATTGATGAATATTTTGGATTAGAGACACTTAAGGTTATAGTTCGTCAGCCTTTGGTTGCTACAGATACAGACGGAAAGTACGATGTAACTGTTACTGTTAGAGGCGGCGGTACTACAGGCCAGGCAGGTGCGATCAGACACGGTATTGCCAGAGCTCTTCTTCATGTAGATTCAGAATTCAGACCTACATTAAAGAAGGCCGGCTTCTTAACAAGAGACCCTCGTATGAAGGAAAGAAAGAAGTACGGTTTGAAGGCAGCTCGTCGTGCACCTCAGTTCTCAAAGAGATAATGCGCGAACTACAAGCGTTGCAAAACAAGCAAATACAAAACTCCCTGGATGCTTGCATCCAAGGGAGTTTTTTTATTTGCGAAGTTTTATAGCGCGCCAGCGCGACATGAGCAAGAAGCGAGGCTTCTGCGAATGGTGCAACGCGAAGGATGATGACAGCCGCGACCGAGATGAAGCGAAGCGGAATCGAGGTGCTGCTAGAGCTTCACAGAAATGTGGAGCTCTTTTTTTGTGCCCTGGAAAGCGCTGAAATAGGGCATTTG
>JAZUFW010000036.1:0-34273 GCA_045640905.1 Lachnospiraceae bacterium | reverse complement strand
ATCAATATAGAAAAACGCTAAATGCCAAATTCCCCAACAGATAAAAGTTACTAAAGTTGCCAATATATAATTCAGTTTTTCTTCAAGAATAGGTTGAAAAGTATATCTCCATCCTATTTCTTCTATTCCACCAAATAATATTGCTTTTACAAATAAGACAACTGGAATATACCAATTACTTATATTCAGTTCTCCACCTAAAACAATATACATAAAATCCAAGGTGATAAAAGTAAGTAATAATAAATATTCTTTAATACTCTGATTAATATTAAAAAAATCGTAAAGTATATTCTTTATACTTTTATTTTTATATTTATTTGAAATTACAGTTCCCCAAATAGCTGAGGATATTCCTCCGATTGCAATCGCAACAAAACCTGCTACAGAAGAGTAACCCATTTCAACTTTTATTCCTCGTAATAACCAAACCATTATGCATACCGAAAAGATTTGCCCTAAGGAACCAATTAAATATATGATTAATGCTTTCTTTCTATCCATATCTATTCCCTTATTCAACAGTAAATCGGATTTTATAAAAATCCCCTTCTTTGTGCTTCTTCTATCAATTTGGGTTGAATTAATGGATATGTCCAGTTATCTACCACAACTAATATATAAAAAATACAAGATGATAATAGTGAAAAATCATACATATGCTCTTATGCTATGAATATCCTTAAAAAAACCGCAAGATACATTCTTTATACTTTTATTTATATATTTATTTGAAATTACAGTTCCCCAAACAGCTGAGGATATTCCTCCGATTGCAATCGCAACAAAACCTGCTACAGAAGAGTAACCCATTTCAACTTTTATTCCTCGTAATAACCAAACCATTATGCATACCAAAAAGATTTGCCCTAAAGAACCAAATAAATATATGATTAATGCTTTCTTTCTATCCATATCTATTCCCTTATTCAACAGCAAAACTGGATTTTTATATCATCCCTACAAACTGGGATTTGTCGAGGTAACGAGCAGTGCAAAATCATAAGCCAATCGACTACGGGGAGCTTGCTCACCAATAGGCGCATTGGCTTATGATTTTATAGTGCGACAGCACGCATGAGCGTAGGCAAAGCCGTAGCGAATGAAACACTGCGAAGTAGTTATCTCTTTCTCATACAATTGAACTTACGTTCAATTGTCATCCCTCGCTCAGAAGAGCTCGGTCAATTCAAATTTGCGTTTTTCTTTGTTTTAGCAATTTCATACCCAAACAAAATACAAATGCACCTAATGCAATAAAAAATCCCCACACTATATTCCAATAAGGACTATTTACATCAAACATAAACAATAATAAATCATTCCACACTTTCAACTCAATCGCTATTGCAAACAAGTCAAACAAGACGTAGCTTCCACCAAAAATGTATATCCATCGCCACCAATAATTATTTTTCTTATTCTTCCAAAATGTCACTATTACACAAACACATAGAAAAGCTAAAATACCCATCAGTACAAAATAGAAAGCTCCTTTGTTTTCTAAAATCCCCAACCAGAAATCAGCATAGGATGTTCTGTCAATTAAACCCCATATTCTATGCAAATGAAACAATCCAAAAAACATAAAGAACCAAGGTTCCCAAGCATATATTTTCTTCAATTATCTATCCTCCAAATTCAAGTTTGTTTAATTACGAAAATTTGAATTCTTTTATCTTTTAAGGCTATCAGCATCCAGTAAAAAATCAATCATATTAATTCGAAGTATCCCTTCCTCATCAACCCAGCTTTTACCATAACTTTTTGATATTACAATCTTTTTAAACGAATCTCTTATTGCTCTTAATGATTTCAATTCCGCTTCCTGTTTTTCAGGATCATCCATATTTAATGCTGATTGAATATAATACTTTTCAGTTCCCTTTCTTGCTATAAAGTCTATTTCTAAAGCCTTCTTTGCCCGCTTTCCTTCATCATTCTTTTCTATTACTTCTACAACACCAACATCAACAGAATATCCTCTGAACAAAAGCTCATTATACAATATATTTTCTAAAATATGAGTTTCTTCCTGTTGTCTTAGTCCTAATCGTACATTTCTCAAACCTATATCAGTACAATAATATTTCGATGGATAGTCAAAATATTTTTTCCCTTTCACATCATATCTATCAGCCTTAGAGAAGAGAAAACTATCCTGTAGATATTCCAGATATAAACTAATCGTTTCAGAATCAACATTTTTGCCTTTAACAGTTGATACCGTTCGTGCTATCTTACTTGCATTTGTTAAGGATCCCACAGAAGAACATATACTGCTTGTAAGATTCCTCAAAACCTCAGGTAATAGAATACTGTATCGTTCCTCTATATCTTTAAAGTAAATCTCCTCGAACAACGATTCTAAATATTCGTATTTATCCTGTTCCGAATTAAGTTGCAAAAGATATGGCATTCCCCCATACATAGCATACTCATTATATGCATCGATTTTATCTAATCCTGCCGCAGCATAATACTCCGAAAACGCCAGTGGATAAACATGAATTACATCGCCTCTACCTCTAAACTCTGTCAATACATCTTTTGATAAAAGTTTCGAATTACTTCCGGTCACATACACATCGACATTTTTCAGATTCAAAAGTCCATTTAACACACTATATAATTTTATCGGTTTATCTTTATCCCTAAGCTCTTCCTTACTAATAGCAAACTGAATTTCATCAAGAAAAACATAGTATTTCTTGTTCTTATCAGCGCATTTTTCTCTTACATAATCTGATATTACAGAGGGATTACGAAACATTTCATTTATATCATCATCCAGCGCTATTGCAATAATTTCAGATTCATCTACTCCTTCATTTTGCAAATATTCTCTATATATATCAAAGAGAAGTGTACTTTTTCCACTTCTTCTTATACCTGTGATAATTTTTATTCTGCCATTCCATTGCTTACTAATGAGCTTATTTAAGTATGTTAATCTCTCTATCATGTAATAGCCTCCGAAATTCAAGTTATTTTTCACCTTTTTTTCGATTTTATTTTAGCCTATGTTCTGTCGGAATTCAAGTATCAAATCACCTTAATTCCGATTATTGATATCGCGCAAAAAATCCCCTGCCACCTTCAAGTGTGGTAGGGGATTCAATCTCTTTAGATAATATAGACTTCTACAGGGTATCTATTATTTTGTTGGCGATAGCCGGCCTGCGCATCGCTCTCGATGTTTTTCTTCGAAAAACACCTGCCGCGAAGCTTGCCCTGCGATTAATTCTTCGAATTAATCGCAGCCTGTGCTGCAGCCAATCTGGCAATCGGAACTCTGAAAGGCGAACATGACACGTAATCAAGACCAATCTTGTGGCAGAACTCTACGCTCGAAGGATCTCCACCGTGCTCACCGCAAATTCCTACATGAAGGCTGGGATTAACGGGTTTTCCGAGCTTTATTGACATCTCCATCAATTTACCTACGCCGGTCTGATCCAATTTTGCGAAAGGATCGCTTTCGAAAATCTTTGCATCATAATATGATGAAAGGAATTTGCCTGCATCATCTCTTGAGAATCCAAATGTCATCTGTGTCAAATCATTTGTTCCGAAGCAGAAGAAGTCAGCTTCCTTTGCAATCTCATCGGCTGTAAGTGCAGCTCTGGGGATTTCAATCATCGTACCAACTTCATAGTTGATATCAACGCCCTGAGCAGCTATTTCATCATCAGCTGTCTTGACAACAAGCTTCTTTATCATAGCCAATTCCTTAACTTCACATACCAAAGGAATCATTATTTCAGGCTTAACCGACCAATCGGGATGCTTTTTCTGAACATTGATTGCTGCACGGATGACAGCCTTTGTCTGCATAACAGCTATTTCGGGATAAGTTACTGCTAAACGGCATCCTCTGTGTCCCATCATGGGGTTAAATTCATGAAGAGACTCTATCATCAACTTAATTTCTTCAACAGACTTCTTCTTTGCATCAGCCAACTTTTTGATTTCAGCCTCTTCCGTAGGAACAAACTCATGCAAAGGAGGATCCAGGAATCTGATTGTGACAGGACATCCTTCCAAAGCTTCGTATAACTGTTCAAAATCATTCTGCTGGAAAGGAAGAATCTTATTAAGTGCTTCTTCTCTTTCTTCAACTGTATCCGAGCAAATCATTTCTCTGAAAGCAGCGATTCTGTCAGCTTCAAAGAACATATGCTCTGTACGGCAAAGTCCGATTCCTTCTGCGCCCAACTCTCTGGCCTTTTTAGCATCACGAGGTGTGTCGGCATTTGTTCTGACCTTGAGTTTTCTGTATTTGTCGGCCCATTCCATTACACGGCCGAACTCTCCTGCTATCTTTGCATCAACAGTAGGAATAATTCCTTCATATATATTTCCGGTAGTTCCGTCTATGCTGATTTCGGAACCTTCAACGAATTTAACGCCTGCCAAAGTAAATGTCTTGTTGGCTTCATCCATTGCAATATCTCCGCAACCGGATACACAACATGTTCCCATACCTCTGGCAACTACTGCGGCATGCGATGTCATACCGCCTCTGACTGTCAAAATACCCTGAGCAGCCTTCATTCCTGTAATATCTTCAGGAGAGGTCTCAAGTCTGACCAATACGACCTTTTCTCCCTTCTTAGCCCATTCTTCGGCATCATCAGCAGAAAATACAACTTTTCCGCATGCAGCACCGGGAGAAGCTCCCAAACCTTTACCTAAAGGAGTAACTTTCTTTAATGCTGCTGCATCAAACTGAGGATGCAATAATGTATCCAGGTTTCTGGGATCTATCATTGCAACTGCCTGAGCCTCGGTCTTATGACCTTCATCAACCAAGTCGCACGCTATCTTTAATGCTGCCTGAGCCGTTCTCTTTCCGTTACGGCACTGCAACATATAGAGTTTCTTGTTTTCAACGGTAAACTCCATATCCTGCATATCATGGTAATGGTTTTCAAGTATTTCACAAACCTTGGTAAATTCAGCATATGCTTCAGGGAACTCTGTTTCCATCTGCGCGATGGGCATGGGTGTACGAACACCGGCTACAACGTCTTCACCCTGAGCATTCTTTAAGAATTCACCCATCAGTTTCTTTTCGCCCGTAGCAGGATCACGCGTGAAAGCAACACCTGTTCCTGACTGGTCATTCAGATTTCCGAATACCATGGGCATTACGTTTACGGCTGTACCCCATGAATAAGGAATATCATTATCACGACGATATACATTGGCACGAGGATTGTCCCATGATTTAAATACTGCTTCGATAGCCAGTTTTAACTGAACAACGGGATCTGAAGGGAAGTCTTCACCTAACTGTCTCTTGTATTCAGCCTTGAATGACTCTGCCAATTCTTTTAAGTCAGCTGCAGTCAGTTCTACGTCAAACTGTACACCGCGCTTTTCTTTCATTTCATCAATAAGTTTCTCAAAATATTTCTTTCCGACTTCCATAACAACATCGGAAAACATCTGAATAAAACGTCTGTATGAATCATATACGAATCTTTCAAACTTAGGATCGGGGTTACCTGCTATCATGGCAGCAACAACATCATCATTAAGTCCCAGATTCAAAATAGTATCCATCATACCGGGCATAGAAGCACGCGCACCTGAACGAACAGAAACAAGCAAAGGATTCTTGAGATCTCCGAATTTCTTTCCGTTAATCTCTTCCATCTGCTTAACGCCTTCCATAGCCTGGGCCATTATCTCATCGTTAATCTTTCTTCCATCTTCGTAATACTGCGTACATGCTTCAGTAGTGATAGTAAATCCCTGAGGAACCGGAAGCCCAATGTTTGACATTTCAGCCAAATTGGCACCTTTACCACCAAGAAGATTTCTCATGTCGGCATTACCTTCTTTGAATGAATATACCCACTTATTCATAAACCTTACTCCTTCTATACTTGTTATTTTGACGCTATGAGTTATTATACCATATCTGCGGTACTTTCGCACTAAATAAAAACTTAATAAGCCCCGAATCAACGATTCAGGGCTTATAGCAGCTGATAGGGGAATCGAACCCCTGATTCCGCCGTGAGAGGGCGGCGTCTTAACCGCTTGACCAATCAGCCAAATTTGTGTGCATCCATACGGCACTTAGGTATTTTATCCTAAAGTTTTATATAATGCAAGAGTTTTTTACCATATAAATTGAAAGAAGCCCCGACAATGTCGGGGCTTAATTTCTTTAAACAGGAACTTATTACTGTAAGAATCCGAATCCTCTGATAATTGCAGGATCAATTGCTTTTCCATTGCAAACGTTGAAGAAGCAAATAATCTTAAGAACAAAGATAATAATAAAGCCAACACCTGCAACAAGCCATCCAAGGAAAGGAATAATACAACAAATAGCAAGAATAGCTGCACAAATTTCCATCTTAAGCCATGTTCTGATATGGAAAGCAGCATACTTGTTATCACGGCATCCCAAGAGAGCAATAAGAACACCAAATACACCAAGCAAGTAAACAGCAAGTCCGAAAACCTTACCTTCGGAAATTTCCTTTGCATCAAATTCAGCTGTGTGATCATATGCGGGAACAGCAGCATATACAGGAGCTGCAGCGCCTCCAAGGTTAGTTCCGCACTGTGTGCATACATTAGCAGCGTCATCCATCTGAGCACCGCATTTAGGACAATACTTCATAAACAAATCCCTCCATTTTATTTAATATAATACAAAGTCCGCATTTGCAAACTCATTTATATTTTAGTAAAAAGCATCGTAATATTCAACTATTTTATTAAAGGCTAGAAATATATTTACTTTTCTTCAATAATCGTTTTGGAATGAACAACACGGTTCTTTCCGAAGGCTTTTCCTTTATACAGATTGGTATCCGCTACGGAAACAACCTGCTCTATCGTGAATCCGTGAATATACTGACTCATTCCGAAAGTCATCGTAACTCCCAAATCAATATCTCCGGATTCTTTATATACATGCGTGGTAACCTTCATTAAGTTTTCTCTGACCTGTTCCATTATGGGAACGGCTTCATCTTCGGGACAACGGAGCAAAATCAAAAATTCCTCGCCGCCCCATCTGCACAAGGTTGCATTTTCAGGGAGCGAACTCTTTAAGGAATTGGAAACCATCATAAGCACGTCATCACCGACATTGTGACCGTGAATATCATTTACCATCTTGAAATTATCAATGTCTCCGATAGCCAAAGTAAACAGTTCACCCGTTTTCTTGATGTTATCGACAGCAGACTTCAAAACATCGTTCATGCTTCTGCGGTTCAACAACTTGGTCAGCGGATCTATTGATGAAATAGTCATCAGGGAAGTATTCTTTTCTTCCAGTTCCTTTTCTTTCTGACGAACTTCGAGTGAAAAAAGAACAGCGAAAACAATAATTGAAATAAAAATAAGAGCACAATTGAAATTAAAATGGAAATCAATTACTTTCTTTGTAAAGCTGTCGGCAAAGGGCGCGGGTATAACCGCGGATATTGCTCTGATAGCCATAAAGACAACCATTCCGGCCAACGTAAATATAGCGGGCGTGGTCATCGTATGCTTGCGTCCGGGCATCGAATAAATAACGAAAAATGCCACGGGGCATAATCCGATCAGATACAGCATGTATCCCAAATCCCACCCACAAAGGAGTGTAAACACGCATGCTGCAACAACTATTTCAATGAACCAGGCGACAAAATTTGAAAACAACTTACCCGTGCGCTTCAAATCCACACAGGTACAGAAATAGAAAATAGCTGAAAATATATTATAGATAACGAGAATCGTAACGTGCGAATACAAAAACATCAGGCAAAGAATCACATGGGCAAATCCCAGGGCAGCACAAAGACCCAAGAATTTTCCTACAGGCGAAGGAAATCTCTCTCCGTTCCAGACATCTTTCATGAACTTGAAAAATTGTTTGATTCTGTCCATTTTCGCGCTTCCTCTTAGTAGTACCTTAGTACCACTATAGATTATATCACTTTACGCCTTTTATTCAAGAGTTTTCTGTCTATTTCACAGTATTTACTTATAAAAAAGCAAAAAATGACAAATATAGTGACAATCTTCAGATAAGATCCTCCAAAGCATCAGCCAAGCCGTCATGATCATTATCAAAATCGGTCACGACCGTGGAAACATTTTTGACCTTCTCGATACCGTTTTTCATGGCAATAGCCACGTCGGCGCTTTCAAGCATGGAAACATCGTTTTGTTCGTCTCCCGCTGCCACCGTGACAATTCCGGGGATATTCAAATACTCGGCCAGCCACTTTACACTCTTGCCTTTTCCGGAAGAAGAAGGAAAGATTTCAAGCAGGTTCGGTGTCGAATACAACATTGTAATATTATGCTCCACACTATATTCTTTCATGAAATCTCTAAAGCGTTCAAGCTTTGACACATCATCCGTTTCTATGGCCAAACATTTGCACGGAGCATCATCAAGGCCGTCACAAAGATTCTGAACAAACTTAACAGGAGTTTTTATAACCTGTCGGTAAAACTGCAAAGCTTTCGTATCGGCCGTAGCTATGATATGGTCTGCAGAATACGTATGCATATGCAAATCCATCTGTCGTGCCACATTCTCCATGTATGTGACATCTCCTTTATCCAGAGTAATTCTTCTGACAGTTTGTTTAGCGGAGCAATCGTAAATCTCTCCGCCGTTATAGCCTGCCAGAAAAACTCTCGAGAGCATATTCAATTTTAGGTCATTATGCACTCTTGTGACGGAGTTTATATCTCTTCCGGAGCATAGCACCAGATAATGTCCTGCTTCGGTAAAGCGCTTCAGTACATCGTATGTATATTCGCTGATGGTCTTGTCTGTACGCAACAACGTTGAATCAAGGTCCGTAAACAGTATCTTCGGAAGTCTGTATGCGTCATTCGTCAAAAGCATAGCGGCATGACGCTTTTTTATTTCATCCAGAATATCACTCGGAACAAACAGTTTTCCGTATCCTGTTCCCAAATCAAGTCCCGGTTTTGCAGCTCCGTGAAAATCCGAGCCGCCGGAAATTGCCAAATCATACTTTTGGGCAAGAGCTCTGATATCGCGTTCATCCGCCGGGTCATATGAACTGTATATTGCTTCGATACCCATCAATCCGCAAGCTTTCAGTTTTCCGACCAGATTATCGAGTCGCTGCTTGCTCATTCCGTACAAAACAGGGTGCGCCAGTACGGGAAATCCTCCCGATTTTCTGATTATCTCAACCGCTCTGAACGGAGAAATCTTTTTTCTTTGCACAAAACAGGGTGCTCTGTCACCGACAAATCTGTCAAAAGCTTCTCTGACGCTGCCGGCATACCCTTTTTTTACGAGCATTCCGGCAAAATGAGCTCTGGTAATAACACTGTTCGGAAACTCTTCGTAAAGTTCCTCCATGGTAACCGGAGCCCCGTGGTTAAGAAGTCTTTCACACATTTCTATATTTCTTTTGTCACGACTTAACTTAAACTTTGCGATTCTGCGCTTGAAGTAATCGCATTCAATATCCATGTACAACCCTACAATATGAATATCTTTGCCTTCATATTCCGATGAAAACTCTATTCCGGGTATTACTTCTATGGAAACGCCGCTTTCATTTAACTCTTTGCCCCTTAAAACAGCCTCATTTATACCATCTATGGTATCATGATCCGTCACGGCTATGGCCGAAAGTCCTTTATCGGCGGCATAAGAAACTAAATCAGACGGACTTAGCGATCCGTCTGACTTAGTGGTATGTGTATGTAAATCAATTCTGTTAATCTTCGTCATCTTCCGTCTTTGTATATACTGTTCTCTTACGAGCCATTTCATCCGACTCGAGATATTCATCATATGTCGTAATCTTATCAATCAGTTTGCCATCAGGCATTATTTCCATGATTCGATTGGCCGTGGTCTGTACGCACTGATGATCTCTGCAGGCAAACAGAATAACTCCGGGGAACTTAATCATTCCGGTGTTCAATGCCGAAATGGATTCCATGTCAAGATGGTTAGTCGGTTCATCGAATACCAGACAGTTGGCTCCGCTTATCATCATTTTGGAAAGAAGGCATCTGACCTTTTCTCCTCCGGAAAGGACTTTTACTTTCTTCATGCCGTCTTCTCCGGCAAAAAGCATACGTCCCAAAAATCCTCTGACATACGTAACATCCTTAATCTGGGAATATCCGGTCAACCAATCCGTTATGGTGTAATCATTATTGAATTCCTCTGTGGAATCCTTCGGGAAATACGCCTGTGAAGTGGTAACTCCCCACTTATATGTTCCTTCGTCCGGTTCAACCTCACCCATCAAAATCTGGAATAACGTGGTCTTGGCCAATTCGTTGCTTCCGACGAAAGCTATCTTGTCATCATGTCCTACGGTAAAAGTGATATTATCGAGAACTTTTACTCCGTTTATTGTTTTGGAAATGCCCTGAACAGACAAAACTTCGTTTCCGATTTCTCTTTCCGGTCTGAAATCAATATAGGGATACTTTCGGCTGGAAGGCTTAATGGTATCAAGCTCAATCTTTTCAAGAGCTCTCTTTCTGGAAGTCGCCTGCTTTGATTTTGAAGCATTTGCAGAGAATCGTGAAATAAATTCCTGCAATTCCTTAATCTTTTCTTCTTTCTTCTTGTTGGCTTCCTTCATCTGCTTAATCAAAAGCTGTGATGACTCATACCAGAAATCATAGTTTCCGGCGTATAACTGAATTTTGCCGTAATCGATGTCGGCCGTATGTGTACATACCTTATTCAGGAAATATCTGTCATGGCTGACCACGATAACCGTATTGTTAAAGTTAATAAGGAATTCCTCAAGCCATGCTATGGCATCCAAATCAAGGTGGTTAGTAGGCTCATCCAAAAGCAGGATATCAGGGTTTCCGAAAAGTGCTCTGGCCAAAAGGACTTTAACCTTCTCATTACCGTTCAAATCGCCCATGATTGAATAGTGCAAATCAGTTTCGATTCCAAGACCGTTAAGAAGCATGGCTGCATTACTTTCGGCTTCCCAGCCGTCCATTTCCGCAAACTCCGACTCGAGTTCTGCTGCCCTTACACCGTCTTCATCCGAAAAGTCTTCCTTGGCATATATGGCATCCTTTTCCTTCATGATGTCATACAGTCTCTGATTTCCCATGATTACCACATCCATAACGGGAAATTCATCGTATTTAAAATGGTCCTGCTCCAATACCGACAATCTCTGTCCCGGTGTTATCGAAACATCACCGTTTGTCGTATCAAGTACGCCGGAAAGAATTTTCAAAAAGGTCGATTTACCCGCACCGTTTGCACCTATAAGGCCGTAACAGTTTCCTTCGGTAAACTTAATGTTTACATCTTCGAACAAAGCTTTCTTTCCTATTCGAAGGGTGACATTGTTAGCACTTATCATAATATTTCTCCTCGTTATCTTTATTGCATAAAGTCAAACATACTAATCTGATTTGATTCAGGTATATCTGATAGTATACCAAGTCTCGCCATTCTGTCCACTATCGTGGCAGATACATGAGTTCGTTCTCTGAAATCATCCCTTGATGTGAACGGCCCCATTTTTGCAGCTTCTACAATGGCATCGGCGGCAGCCTCGGCTACCGATTCAATACTGGTCAGTGCCGGCATTATTTTGCCGTCAATTATTTGGAAATGCCGCGACTTAACAGTATACACGTCTATCGGCATAAACTCAAATCCTCTGGCATACATTTCCTGAACCAGATGCAAATCTCTCAATCGATCCTTTTCTGTCGCGGACGGATTATCCTTTGCCTTGATTTCTTCCATGCAGACCTTAACTTTTTGAAGACCGAAACACATGGACTCATAATCAAACGCCTTTGCTCTTATTGAGAAAAATGCAGCATAATAAGCAAGCGGGTAGTTGATTTTATAGTATCCCACACGCCATCCCATCATAACATACGCAGCTGCGTGTGCTTTCGGGAACATATATTTTATTCGCTCACAACACCAGATATACCAATCAGGTACATCATGTGCTGCCATCTCTTCTTTCCACCTTGGCCAGTCTTTGCACTTGCCCCCGGCAACCTTTCCTTTTCTGACATTTTCCATAATTGAAAATGACTCGGCAGGATCCATTCCCTTACTTATGAGGTATATCATGATGTCGTCTCGACAGCAGATACAGTGGGCCAAATCGGCCTTGCCTTCGGCTATGATAACCTCGGCCGTTCCCTGCCATACGTCCGTGCCGTGACCTAAACCCGAAATTCTGATTAAGTCGGTCAGTGTTTGCGGCTTGGTTGCCATTAACATGTTTATGACAAATTCCGTACCGAATTCGGGCAATCCCAAAGAACCGGTCGGCGTACCGTCAATATCTTCAGGCTTAATCTTCAACGCACTCGTATTTTGGAAAAGGCTCATTACCTCTTTATCATCAAGCGGTATCGAGGTCGGATCCAATCCCGTCAGGTCCTGAAGCATACGTATCATGGTAGGATCATCATGCCCCAGTATATCGAGTTTCAGCAGGTTATGGTCTATGGAGTGATAATCAAAATGCGTAGTGATAATCGTATCATCCTTCGGCGGATGCTGAATCGGAGTAAACGAGTTAATATCTTCTCCGTTCGGCAAAACTATAATGCCTCCGGGATGCTGTCCCGTTCCTTTACGGATTCCTATACATCCCAAGGAAATCCTGTTAATTTCGCTGTCACGTTTTTGAGTTTCATGTTCCTTAAAATAATTTTTAACGTAACCGTACGCAGTCTTGTCGGCCAAACCGGTAATGGTTCCGGCTCTGAAAGTCTGTCCGGCTCCGAAAATAACTTCAGTATATTTATGTGCCTTTGATTGATATTCCGAAGAAAAATTCAAATCAATATCCGGCTCTTTATCTCCTTTAAATCCCAAAAAGGTTTCAAACGGTATATCAAATCCGTCCTTTACGAGCATTTCGCCGCACTTCGGGCATACAGCATCCGGAAGGTCACATCCGGCATTTTCGACATATGCCTTAATCACATCCGAATCAAAATCCACATATGCGCATTTAGGGCATCTGTAATGGGCCGCCAAAGAGTTAACTTCGGTAATTCCGGCCATAAATGCAACCAACGAGGAACCTACCGAACCTCGCGAGCCGACCAGGTACCCGTCTTCTACGGATTTCCAAACGAGTTTTTGGGCAATAATATACATAACGGCGTACCCGTTTCCTATTATTGAATTAAGTTCCTTTTCAAGTCTTTCTTCAACAATAGCGGGTAACTTTTCACCGTACAGTTCATGAGCTTTGTCATAGCATATTTTTCTGAGTGTCTCATCCGAATTCGGAATGACGGGAGGACACTTATCCGGTCTTACAGGGCTTACAAAATCAATCATATCCGCTATTTTGACCGTGTTATCAATAACTACTTCATTGGCTTTTTGAGGGCCCAGATAACTGAATTCCTCGAGCATTTCCTCCGTAGTTCTAAGATACAGCGGGGCCTGCTCATCCGCATCGGCAAAGCCTTTGCCCGCCATGATTATTCTTCGGTATATTTCATCCTCGGGATTCAAGAAATGAACATCACAGGTTGCTACTACCGGCTTATTTGCATCCTCACCCAGTTTCACAATCTGTCGGTTAATATCCATCAAATCATCCATCGAATTAACATTTTCGACAGATTCATCCTTTATCATAAATCTGTTGTTTCCAAGCGGCTGAATCTCCAGATAGTCATAGAAATCAACTATCTCGGAAATTCGTGCAACGGATGCTTCCGAAACTATCGCCCTGTAGAGTTCGCCCTGCTCGCAGGCACTTCCCAAAATCAGGCCTTCCCTGTATTTGCTCAAAAGGCTCTTAGGAATTCGCGGTTTTCCCGAATAGTAATCGATAAATGAAGACGACACCAATCGATACAGATTTTCGCGTCCCGTATTGTTCTTTACCAAAATAATGATATGGTAATACGGCTGATGCTTAATAATATCGGGGCTTACCTTACACATGTCATTGACTTCGGTCAACGTGTTGATATTCATTTCCTTAAGCTTTTTAACCATCTTCAGGAAAATATGTGCGGTAGCTTCCGCATCATCAACTGCGCGATGATGATTATCCAGAACGACACCGAGTTTTTTGCACAAAACATCCAGTGTATGTTTCTTTGATTCGGGAAACAGCACTCTCGATACACCTACAGTATCTATCGAAGTATATGTAAACTCTATTCCTTCGCGTTTGCAGTTTTCATTAATAAAGCCTGTATCAAACGCCGCATTGTGAGCCACCAAAATGGCACCTTTACAGAATTCGACAAACTGCGGGAGCACCTCGGAAACAGTCGGAGCATCCTTTACCATTTCATCAGTAATGGAAGTTAACTTTACTATTCTGAAAGGGATCGGAACATGCGGATTAACAAAGGTTGAAAAACGATCGATTATTTCTCCGTCTTTTACCTTTACCGCGCCTATCTCGATAATCCTGTTCTTTTCCGAAGAAAATCCTGTGGTTTCCAGGTCAAACACCACAAAAGTCTCGTTGTCAAAGCCCTGTCCCATATCATTGACAACAGTGTTTTTCAAATCGTCTACCAGGTATCCTTCGCAGCCGTATATCACTTTAAAGAAATTGTGTTTATCCAATTTTTCGCCGTCAGCTTCTTTTTTAGCTTTGGCTTTATCATATATATCTTCCCATGCGTGATTGGCATCGGGAAAGGCATGTAAAACTCCGTGATCCGTTATCGCAATCGCCGGATGTCCCCAGTTATAGGCACACTTAACTATATCTTTGGCCTCGGATATTCCGTCCATGTCGGACATCTTGGTATGGCAATGCAGTTCAACACGCTTTGTGGGATGATTATCCTTTCGAAAAACTCTGAAATCCGTTCCCTTTTTAATTCCGTATATACGTCCGATAGACAACTCATCGTCAAACTTATCATACGTAATGGGGCCTTTGATTTTGACAAAAGTGCCCTTGGCAAATCGATCCAACATATCATTGACATCATCGTTTGCCACAAAAAGTTTGAACCTTATTGAATCCGTAAAATCGGTAACATCAAAAATGAGCATGGTTCGTAAACCGTCTCTTAATGCACGCGGTTCGGCTACCGAAACTATTTGGCCGTGAATAAGCACTTCAGCGGGGTTTTCTTCAAAGACGGTTTCAAGCTTAATAAATTCACCGTCTTCAAAATCCCTTCCGTACAAAACATCGGGATTGGCTTTAAAGTTTTTATCCTTCTCGGGACTTTTTTCTCTTTCCTTCTTTTCAAAGGTAAGTCCGGTTTTCTTTTTCATGCCCGGAGTACCTGAAGGAGTACTTTCTTCTTTCTTATTTTCAGAATTCGAATCGGGTTCTGATTCGGCATCCTCTGTTACTTCGACCGGTACTGCACCTTCCTTGGCAGGCAGATCAACGAACTCATATTCTTCGGTAATCTCTCCCGATTCTTTATCTATAAATTCAAACTCAACCGTGGTAGCGACACCGCATCGCTCCACAAATATTTTTTCGAGTATTCGCTTTAATTCGCCCGCTTTACTTTTGTAAAATCCGGCGTCGACTACGCTTAATCGCATTTTTCCTTCTTCCGGGAAAAATGCCTCCGCATTGTCAAACATGGCCTTTTCAACCTGTCCGTAATGCTCCAGTTCCAGAGATATACTGTCTTTGTATTCGTTAAAGAGTATTTCCGGAGTATAATAATCCGACAACTCATACGTTTCCATTATGCGAACAGTTCCGCGATGCTTTTCAAACAGCGTCTTTCGAATCTGTTTCTCAACACGGTATATGGATGCTTTGGGAATCAGATGATCCGACTTTATAAGCACGCGAATAAAGTCTCTGCTTTTCGTCGCAGAGACTGAAAGTACGGTAACGTCCGCAAAATATTCGGTGTTCCTTTTATCCAGATTTAATCCGGCAAATACATCCTGAAACTTCTTTTCCATTGTCGGTTATTTCCAATTATCCAACTCGTATTTTAACGTTGAAAGCAGTTCGCTTTCAGGTACTTTTTTCACTATTTCGCCCTTTTTGATAAGGAGGCCTTCGCCTATTCCGCCGGCGATACCGATATCGGCTTCTTTTGCTTCTCCGGGTCCGTTAACCACGCATCCCATTACGGCCACTTTAATATCAAGATCATATCCGGAAACCATGGTCTCTACGGCATTGGCCAAAGAAATCAAATCTATTTTTGTTCTGCCGCAGGTAGGACATGATACTACTTCGATTCCGCCTTTTCTTAATCCCAAGGTCCTCAAAATGAGTTTGGCGCTTTTAACTTCCTCAACAGGATCTCCCGTTAGAGATACACGTATCGTATCTCCGATTCCTTGGTTCAGGATAATCCCCAAACCGATAGAGGATTTGATGTTTCCGCTATACAAAGTTCCCGCCTCTGTTATTCCGACATGCAACGGGTATTTTGTCTTTGATGCCAGAATCTCATGTGCTTTTACACACATCAAAACATTTGATGATTTAATAGAAATGACAATATTGTCATAATTTTCATTCTCTATCATTGCCACTTTCGACAAAGCACTTTCAACTATGCCTTCGGCCGTGACTCCGTGATACTTTTCAACCAGTTCTTTCTCCAAGGATCCCGAATTAACACCGACACGTATGGGAATGTTTCTTTCTTTGGCGCACAAAACCACTTCACGCAGTTTTTCTTCACCGCCGATGTTTCCGGGATTAATCCTGATTTTGTCGGCGCCGTTTTCGATAGCGGCTATGGCCATCTTGTAGTCAAAATGAATGTCAGCCACCAACGGAATATGAATGCTCTGTTTTATGGTCTTAAGGCTCTTTGCAGCTTCCAAGGTAGGAACGGTGCATCGTATAATCTCGCATCCTGCTTCTTCAAGGCGCAGAATCTGTGCGATAGTACTCTCGGCATCCTCCGTCTTTGTATTGGTCATGGACTGTATCAGAATTTGGTTGCCGCCGCCTATAATTCGATTTCCTATTTTTACTGTTTTCGTATTATCTCTGTACATGATATTTCCTTTCATAGACAAACACGCCACATTAAAAAAGTATACGTTTTTAGGACAAAATTTACAATACGTTATTGGCATTCATTCATAATCTTAAAGGGATCGGAAACATATTTTTTTCCTCTTTTGTCTTCGCAAACAACCGTCACGGACACTTCATCTTCGGGCAGATAACCGCACGGTATTTCCAATCTGACCTTATCACTTACAGCATATGTTTCTCCGCTTTTATTTAGGATGTTTCTCTCATTTTCGTCACAGACATTCACCCACAAGGGCTCTGTATTTTCCTTTGCCTCGGCGTTCACACTTCCCACCGAGCCTATCAAAAGCGACGCCAAAGAACCCAGCGCGAAAAACACGGCAAAAAGCATCCCTGAATATTTCTTGTCCGATAAAAAAACTTTCTTTTCTATTTTCATTATTTTCTCCCTTCCGGCATATAGCCATTTTCTGTGCAAAACAAAAGCAAATATAAATATAAGCATCGGTCGTATTATGAACGGAAACGGAAAATCCGCTTCCGGGATTCCCTTGATCAAAGGATAGAAAAGCAGCACCAGAGAAAGGAGGTAAAGTGACACTACTGTCATTTTCTCTGCGCCAAAAATGATCCTCCGATATTGCTTAATCGACTTATAATTTGAAAGATCTTTTCGAAAATCTTCCGTCACCTGATATCTTTCCTTTGCCTGAGGTTTTAAACATTTGTCCACGATATATTCAATTCCGCTCGGAATCGATTTGTCATACGTTCTCAATGAATGTCTGACAAACGGCGGTTTCACAGGATTAACCCCTGTCAGCATTTCGTGAAACACGGCTCCGATACTGAAAATATCCGAACTCTTTTCGGCCTTTTGCCCCTTCATTATCTCGGGAGCGGAAAAACCCGGTGTACCGTAATTGTTCTTCTTTTCATGAAGATTATGCGTTCTCAAATAGGCTCCGCCCAAATCTATTATGTATATGCATTCCCGACGATCTATCATGATATTTTCAGGTTTTAAATCACTGTAAATCAATGACGGCTTTCGCTCGTGAAGGTACTCGATTATACGGGCTGTTTCATCAATCCATCGAATAGCTTTCTTGAGCGGAACCTTGCCGTTTTTATCCAAATATTCCCTCAGGGATATTCCGTCTACATACTCCATAAATATGTAGACCTCATCGTCCTTTTTCCTGAAATCATAGAGTGCCGGAAGCCCGGGGCACTGCAAATCCTTTAAAAAAGTAACTTCATCAAGACTCGGTTCTTTGGATTTCATTTTTTTCATGGCCAGAAGACGATTTATATTGCAGTCTTTTACCAGATATACGCCCGAAAAAGCACCTTCGCCTATTTTGCGTTCTATTTCATACTTTCCGAATAATTTATCCATACTTCGTTACCTGCAGCATTTTATATATAACGCACTCGCATTATCATCCTGCCCTTTCTTTTTAATCTGCATTCCTACTTCATACAGCCTCTTTTCAATCTGTTCTTCACATCGGATGTCATCGGGATTAAACATGTAATCCATATCGTGTATCTTGGTATAAAACCCATCGGTAGCCAGCAATATTCCCATACCGGCATGAAGATACCCTTTGTAAATATCAGGTTCAAAAAAGGCAAAACTTCCCAGAAGGCGACTAATGCTTCCATTCTTAACGGAATGCTTTCGGCATAGGCTCTTTGATTCGCCCTTACGGAACAAAAACGCACCCGAATCCCCCAAATGAAAACATATATATTTGCCCGAAAAAATCAGAAAAAATGTCAGCGTACTTCCCAATTTTGAGCCGGAAAAAGCGCAATATTTGTTGAAGTCATCATTTATCTCATACAGACTTCTGTGCAGACATCGAATTATCCTTTTTGTTCCTTTTCGTTTCTCAATAAGAGGAATCAGTTGTGTATAAAAAACATTGTTCAATGATTCCAAAATGTAGCCGGATGCCACCTCCCCCTCGGATAAACTGCCCACTCCGTCGGCCACTGCAGCAAAAACCACTCTGCCCGAAGCAGTCTTTACCACATTAAGAAGCAGTGAGTCTTCGTTAACGGAAAGAGGTCCGGCATCCCAATACGCACCGGAAATAAATTTCAAAATAACCTCCTAAAAATGTCTTTAATTAACTATGGAGAAATTACGATGAGATTCGTGTTGAAAATCTGATAAGAAAATATTATGAAAAGAGCAACAAAAAATCCATTGTCATTTTTCACAAAGAAAAAGTTTTGTGAAAAAGTAACAATGGATTCAAAAATTCTATCTGAAAAACTTCGATATATCGTTAAAAAGAATGAATACCGACAATGCCAAAATGAACAGCATACCCACTAAATTCACGTATCCTTCCTTTTCCGGAGGAATCGGTTTGCCTCGTATCAGCTCTATGATCAAAAGTAACAAACGACCTCCGTCCAACCCCGGAATCGGGATAATATTCATGACTGCCAGGTTAGCAGACAGGAGCATGCACAGATTTATCATCGACATTACGACAGGCAAAACACCGTATTGCTTATAGTAATCGACATTTTCATCAACCAGTTGAACCATGCCGACAGGACCTGCCAAATCATCCTTGCCCAAGCGTCCGCCAAACAGCATCCTTAGGCCTTCTACCGTAGACCTCAAAATGTATTCAACGTTATAAAACCCGTATTTCAAAGATTCAACGGCATTTAACTCAATATACTGCCCATTGGTTATGCCGATATAGTATCTGCCGGCTTCTTCGTCATATTTCGGAGTAACCACAAACGATAACTTTTCACCGTTTCGTTTCACGGTTATTTTCATCGGATCCCCCTCGGAATAAAACGAAGTGAATGAAACCTCATTTGCCAAATGAATACTGTGTCCGTTTAATTTAACAATAATATCACCGGGCATAAGTCCTGCTTCTTCCGCACCGGAATCAGCCAAAACCTCCCGAATCTGCGGAATAACCGCTCCGCTGACGGAAGCCATTATTACGCCCATGATATATGCCAATATCACATTAAATAACGGGCCTGCTATGGTAGTAGCAAATCTTTGCCAAACGGTAGCCTTTAAAAACGAGCCTTCCTTGGGTTCAGCCAAAGCCTTTTCCTCAACCTCGTCCAAGCCTTCGAACACACACGCTCCCCCGAAAGGCAGCAACCTCACCGAAAATTCGGTATTATCATGATTCCATTTGAAAAGTTTCGGTCCTACACCAATGAAAAATTCGGTTGCATGAATGCCGTTCTTTTTGCCGACAATATAATGTCCGAATTCATGTGAAACCACCAATATACAAAATATCAGTAAAAACAAAAGAATTGAAACTACCAATTATTTCCTCCGCGCCAGGAACTCATATGTTTCCTTTTCCGTTTCCAGTATTTCCTCCAAAGAAGGATTCTCAATCACTTTATGATTAGCCATCGCCTCTCCTATATAATCGTATATTTCGAGGAAATGTATTTTATCGT
Organism: Lachnospiraceae bacterium; assembly: GCA_045640905.1. GTDB lineage: Bacteria > Bacillota > Clostridia > Lachnospirales > Lachnospiraceae > JAILLW01. The sequence continues at coordinate 13,841 of JAZUFW010000036.1, read as the reverse complement.
TTAGGAACATCTCTACAGCTTTTTCATTGGCCGCATTAAATACGGTCGGCATGCTGCCTCCGATATCCATGGCCGAATATGCCATCTTTAACCCCCGGAACGTATCAATATCCGGTTCTTCGAATGTAAGCGTCTTTAGATCAAAGAAATCCACCTTCTTGGTATCCATGGTGCGTCTGTCCGGATAAAAAAGCGCATATTGAATCGGCAGTTTCATATCAGGCATGCCAAGCTGCGCCATAATGCCTCCGTCGACGTACTCAACCATTGAGTGGATAATGCTTTGCGGATGAATTACTACCTGAATTTTGTCACGACCGACATTAAACAGCCATCTGGCCTCCATAACCTCCAGGCCCTTATTTACCAAAGATGCCGAATCTATCGTTACTTTGTGACCCATATTCCAGTTAGGATGCTTCAGCGCATCGTATTTGGTTTTGCCCACCAAATCCTCGGTCTTCATTCCTCTAAACGGACCGCCTGAAGCTGTCAGCAGTATTTTCGATACTCTTTCGGGGTTTTCCCCGTTTAAAGACTGGAAAATAGCACTGTGTTCCGAATCAACAGGAGCTATCGCAACATTATGTTCTTTAGCCAAAGGAATAATAATATGTCCTGCCGTAACCAGGGTTTCCTTGTTGGCCAAAGCTATAGTTTTTCCCGCCTTAATGGCTGCTATGGTAGGACGAATTCCTATCATTCCGACAATAGCCGTAACCAATACATCCGCTTCGGCCATCGTCGACATTTCAATCATGCCTTCCATGCCCGAAAGCACCTTGATATTTGTATCTGAGAGCCTGCCGCGGAGTTCCTTTGCCTTTTCTTCGTCAGCCATTACCGCAATCTTCGGCATAAATTCACGTGCCTGCTTCTCCAGCAAATCTATGTTTCGTCCGGCACAAAGCCCTACAACCTTCAATTCATCACTATTATTTCTGACCACGTCAAGAGTTTGAGTGCCTATCGATCCGGTAGACCCCAAAACAGCTATATTTTTCATACTTTATCTCCATTATAAGATATGTTCTCGGCTTAGCCGTGAATAAGCAAAAGTGTCAAAAAATAAATCATCGGAGCCGTAAAAATAACAGAATCAAATCTGTCCATAACTCCGCCATGTCCCGGTATCAGTTTGCCGTAATCTTTGACATCCTGGTTACGTTTTATGGCAGAAGCAGCCAAATCACCCACCTGTGAAATCATGGCGCCGATAGCGGCTATAACAGCAAAAGGAATCGTAACAAGCTGATTTTCCATTCTGCTCTCTACTACAAAGAATGCAAACAATCCGCCGATAATTGCAGATCCCAGCACTCCGCCTATTGCACCTTCTATTGACTTTTTGGGGCTGAGACGCGGAGCCATCTTGTGTTTACCCAAAAGCATTCCGACACAGTATGCGCATGTATCGCATCCCCAGGATGAAGCAAAAATCATCCAGACCGAATACTGTCCGTAAGGAAGTTCTCTGGTCAGATATACAAAAGTCAACATTAAGGGCGCATATGCATAGCAAAAGAAGGTTTCCATTATGTCTTTTGCATTATACTTCGGGAATGTAAAGACATATACAAACATGAAGGACATAAGTGCTGCAAAAATACAAAAAAGAAGCCAGGTTCTATCCTCCGTAAACACCATCACAATATAATAAGCGACTATATCGACTATTCCCAGAATTTCCAAGGGACTCATTTTGGTCTCGCTTATCTTCATTGTTTTCATCAGCTCATGAAAAGCTACCACCGACAAAAATAAAGATGCCGCTGCCAAAATGTAACCGCCCGGAATAATCGTAGCCAGCAAAAAAGCTACCAAAACCACACTGCTTAGAAGACGTGTTCGAAACATATTTATTCCTCCGAAACAAGACCGTATCTACGATCTCTTAAATTATATGCATCTACAGCCTTTTCCAATTCCTCTTTCGAAAATGCAGGCCAGGGTACTTCCGTAAAATAAAACTCCGTATATGCCAACTGCCAAAGCAGGAAATTACTGATTCTTAACTCATTACATGTTCTGATCAGCAAATCGGGATCCGGAATGTCATGAGTATCAAGCATGCTCTCTATCAGTGATTCATCTATCGAATCAGGAGATATTTCTCCGTCCTTTACCTTCAAAGCTGCCTTCTTAACCGCACGGGTAATCTCATCCCGTCCACCGTAATTAATGGCAATCTGGAAATGAAGCCCGGTATTGTTCTTTGTGCTCTCTTCAAGTTTTTCGATGCTTTCGCGTATATCGTCATCGAGACGTGTTTTGTCACCGATTACCCTGACACACATATTATTTTTGTTAGAACGCTCTATACAATTAATCATATAATTGCGCAGCAGTTTCATCAGGGCTTTTACTTCATCTTTGGGACGATTCCAGTTTTCCGTACTGAAAGCATACACCGTCAGATAATTGATTCCCATGTTATATGCGATTTCACAAATCTCTTCAACGCGTTTGGCACCTTCAACGTGTCCCATATTTCTCGGGAGCCCCTTTGATTTGGCCCAGCGTCCGTTGCCGTCCAAAATTATGGCAACATGATTCGGTATTTTCTTTTCAACTGTTTTATTACTCATTTAATTCACCATAGCGCAAAGAGGAGCTTTCGGAAACACTCCGCAAAGCCCCTCACTAATTCTTAATGTTATACCGTCATAATCTCCGCGGTCTTTTCATCTGCCAACTTATCAACATCCTTGATGTACTTATCTGTCAGCTTCTGAAGTTCATCTTCCAAATCCTTAACTTCATCCTCAGAAACCTCAGTCTTGGGAAGTTTCTTGAATGCGTCATTTCCGTCACGACGAATATTTCTGATGGCAACCTTACAATCTTCAGCCTTTTTCTTTACATCCTTGGCCAAATCCTTACGACGTTCCTCTGTAAGTTCAGGGAAAACAAGTCTGATTACCGCTCCGTCGTTTGAAGGTGTGATTCCGATATCCGATGCCATAATAGCCTTTTCGATATCCTTTATCAAAGATTTCTCCCAAGGAGCAATCTGTATCATTCGAGGTTCCGGAACCGAAACATTGCCTACCTGCTGTAAGGGAGTCGGTGTTCCGTAATAATCTACCTTAAGCTTATCAAGCACATGAGGGTTGGCTCTTCCTGCTCTTATTCCCTGATAATCCGAGTTCAGATGCTCAACACTCTTTGCCATTTTTTCTTCATATACTTTAACTTTTTCGCTCATATACCCTCCTATACGGTTACCTTCGTTCCCGTAAATTTTCCATTCATTGTATTTACTATGCTGTTCGGTTCATTAAGTCCGAACACCCACATCGGCATCTTATTATCTCTGGCCAAAATGGAAGCTGTCATGTCAACCACCTGAAGGTTCTGCTTAATCACGTCATCTATGCTGATTTCATCGTATTTTTTAGCATTCGGATTAGCCTTCGGATCCGAATCATATACGCCGTCAATAGACTTAGCAAGTAAAATAACCTCGGCTTCTATTTCTACAGCTCTGAGTACCACGCCTGTGTCTGTTGAGAAGTACGGATGTCCCGTTCCTCCCGCAAAAAATACCACCATTCCTCTTGAAAAATACTTGTTCGCTCTGTCCTTTGAAAACAGTTTGGTAAATGATCCGACTTCAAAAGGCGTCAGGATAGCTGTTTTCATTCCGACCGATCTGAATATCTCGGAAACATATATGCAGTTCATGACAGTGGCCAACATACCAATCTGATCTGACTTTGTTCTGTCAATGTTTTCGGAAGTACGTCCTCTCCAGAAGTTTCCTCCCCCGGTTACAATTCCTACTTCATAGCCTGCATCAACCAGCTGCTTAACCTGCAATGCAACTTCTCTGACGGTCGGCTCGTCATACCCCGTATGTTTGTCTCCGGCCAGTGCCTCTCCGCTCAATTTCAACATTATACGTTTCATAGTATCGATGCTCCTTGTTTTGCGTTATTCAATTTACGGCCTTATCTCATCTTCTTTAATTCTTCAAAGAAGCTTGTAGGATTAACCTCAGCATAGCACTGAGAACACATACCTTCGATAACGGCTCCGTTATTAATCTGAACTGATTTAGACTTAATGTCGCCCATAACAATGGCTGAAGCATCCAAAATAACCGGTCCCTTAACATCGATATCACCCTTTATGGCGCCTGCAATAACTGCGGACGTAGCGGTTACATTACCGATAATAACGGTTGACTGTCCAACCTTGATGGTACCCATTGACTTAACTTCACCTGTAATCTTTGCGCCCTCAGCAAATACTTCGGAAGCAGATGAATCACCCTGGATGGTACCTGTAATATTGAGTTTACCCAATACTTCAACATTACCGACTACGGAACCTCTGATTTCCAAAGAACCTTCGGTTGCCATATTACCGTTGATAATCATGGAATCCATAATAACGGAAACCTCATCTGTAGCAACTCTGTTCGGAATGGAAATTTCGGGGGCCTTTACAACCGGCTCCTCGGGGACAAAAGTTTCTTCAACTACAGGTTCTGCGGCAACTTCACCGGCATCAATCTTGTCAAGTAATGATTCTATATCTTCGGGAACCTCTTCTGATGCTTTATTCAAAAAATCATCTTCGAAAGAGATTTCTCCTTCGAACTCTTCCTGTTCAACTTTTTCCGGTACTATCTCTTCTTCAGGCTTTAATTCGTTAACTGCCTGTGATAAATCATCTTTCAAATCTGAAAAAAATCCCATTGTAAAATTCCTCCGTTAATTGTGGTTTATATTAGCCGGTATATGCTGTACCGGTACAGTTTCATCAGTTATGGGCAATAAGGTGCAATCGCCTCGCTCAATAAGTGCCGGAATGATTATATCCAAAGCCTTAACCGTAGTAGTTCTGTCGGTCAGGTCATGCATCAATATCACGCACTCATCATTTTTATCAATATTTCTTAAGCAGTTGTTAGCTATGGTCTCGGCGCTTAGCAGCGTTCCCTGAGCATCCTCCGAAGAAATATTCCAGTCAAAATAGGTAATATCCTGTTCGTTCAGATACTCTATCAAATCGGTCATCGGAATCGAACTTACCGTATTCGAACTGCCTCCCGGAAATCTGTATATTCTCGGCCAAACACCGGTATTTTCATACAAAAATTCCTGCAACGAAGTAATATCCTGTGCAAAAGAATCCATGGATTCATACACAACATTGTATTTGTGAGAATAGGAATGGAGCGCCAAGGTGTGTCCCCGTTCCACTATCTCATTATACAAGGGCAGATATTTTTCTTCATCCTTTTTGACCACAAAAAACGTAGCCTTTACACCATACTTATCAAGCGCATCCAATATTTTTTCCGTATTTAGCGAAGGTCCGTCGTCAAAGGTCAGATAAACCTTTTTTTGTCCGGAAGAGGCATCGGCCATATCCGAAACAACGTTTCCGGATTTGTCAACAACAGTAACCGATTCAACGGAATAAACGCCGGATTCGTCGTCGTATTGGATTTCGTTATTTTGCAAGGAATCGATTTTCGCGTTTAAAGCATTGATCTGCTTTTTGAAAACGGCGCATCGTACGCCCAAGAAAATACTAAGAGATAACAATGAAATAATTACTATCGGAATAAAAATAAACAAAAATTTTTTAATTCTGTTAACGCGGTCCCTCCGAGAAAGGTCACCCTGTGTCATGAAGTCAATCTCCTAGTCATTATCCTCATCCATTGTATCACAAGAAGATTCCGTAATAAAGGACAAATTAACTTCTTTTTCTACCTTCTCGAGAGCCTCGGGAAGTCCTTTTAAAGCAGCAAAGGGCAAAAATATTTTTGCCCTTTCCGCTACATCCATTTTAGGTCTGTCTGTCATGTCTTTATTTTCAAGCACTCCGCTCAATCTCAATTTACTGCGATTCTTTTTCCTTTCTCCGTTTGAATACAACGAAGAACATATAGAAGCCCACAGCCAACGCCAGCAAAAGCAGTATTACCGTCACTATAGCTGCCGTATTTGAAGTGTTAAAGTGAACACTTCCCGGAGCTATCTGAGCATCAGTATAATACAGTGCGTATGCTGAGAAAAGACCTGTTTTAAAGGTTACAGTATTTTGAACCGAATCAATATCATCAAGCATGTCGCACTTTCCTTCATGGTTACGCATTACCCAATATGTACGACCGTCTTTTTGCAGTTCTTCCGGTACATCCATTTCGATTTCGACTTCCGAATCAATGTCATGAAGCTCAGTCCATTCACCGTCATTAATCTGCATTTCAAGCGAAACGTCTATGTAGTCACCAAATGTCAATCCGTCTACCTTGGGAGCAAACTTTGCAAATGCTTCTGCCATTTGAGCCTGTTCCTTTTCGGATATCGTCTCCGCCTTCTTTACTACATTGAGACGGATTCTGATCTTGGCGCCGCTCTTTACACTGTCAATATCATTCTGAGTCAGGCAGGCTGAGATAATATTGGGCAGTGACTTAACGTTTGCACCGTCTGCCACGACATTGATTCTTCCCGAACCTAAATCAACTTCAACTTCACCGATTACAGGCATTTCCGGAATGGTTCCGTCATCCTTTACTTCAACTACCGTATATTCGGATTCGGTTACATACGGGATGTCCGTATCTTCTGTCGTATCGGCATTTGCGTCATCGGTAGCATTCGCGTTTGCGACATTTGCTTCGTTTTCACCTACAGTATTTTCGGTTTCTTCATCGCCTGCTGCACCGTTCGGATCTACTATTGTGTCATCCTCTACGGTAATGGTATATCTTCTGCCCGTTCTGATCTGTGCGTTCTCCTCTTCGGGAATAGCCGAAGGAGAAGGAGAAGGACTGGCTTTCTTTGCTGTCGGAACATACTCGGGTTCTGCAGGTCCATGATTTCCCGAATCTCTGCTCGGTTCATCATCCGAACGTGAGGGTGCGGGTTTAACAGCTGTCTCGTATCCTATCAGATGGCCTTCCGAATCATAAACAGGCTTAAGAACCGTCTTTGAATCTCCGATGATGTCAACCTGATAAGTACCGTTATCACCCATCTTTGTCTTGTCAACGACTACCGTGGTAGGAGTATTTGCTCCCGAAGTAATCGTCAGATTATCGCCCTTATCATTCTTTACTCCGTCCAGGATAACAGTGTTGCCCCGGCCTACCGTAACAGAAACATTGCTTCCGTTTTTGGTAGTTACAACATCACCCGCTGCAGTATGGGTTACCGTATAGTTTCCGTCATTGTTACCCGTATATTTGTTTCCGTCTACGGTCACCGGTGTATTTCCCGAAACATTCAGAGAACTGCCCGGATTCATCAATGTGACACTGCCGTCATTATTTACCACAAACTGCGCATTATCGGAACCCGCCGTATATTGCTGTCCGTTAACCGTCACTGTAGAACCTGCTTTTGCAACCTGAATGATGGGATTACCGTTTTCGTTACCGATAAGCGTCATTCCTGTCTTGGGAGCCACATACGTAACACCACCCACATCAACACTCGAGCCTGCGGGAACCTTGTAAGTATATGTTTCCTGGTTAAAGCTTGACGGGTCAATAGTCGATGCAGGAGCCGAATCGGTCTTGTTTGCATCCAATGCTCCGGTTTGTCCGTTTACTACGATTTTTCCGTCTTTGCCTGCGGTATAAGTAATACCGCCCACAGTAACTTTTTCGCCTGCTTCTACCGGAACCGAAATATTGCCTGACGAATCAATTGAAACCTTCTTGGGTTCCTTCGGATCTTCTTCGGTATCTTCGGGAATTTTAACTTCAACCTTGTTCTGTCCGGAAGTTGAGCCGATAGTAACATTTCCGCCCGGCTGTACATAGATTTCGGGTTTCTGTGAAGAACCTTTATCCGTCACAGATACCGGCTTGTCTCCTGTTGTGGAAACAGTAGTACCTCCTACCGTTAAGTTTCCGTCGGTGACTTCTACCGATTTGCCGCCATCTAACTTAACCTCACCTGTGTTTCCGTCTACATCCAGTTTGAATGATCCGGTCGTATCTTTGCTTTCGTACGTTCCGTTATTAATTACCACCGTTGCGCCCGGAGTAGATTCAACCTTAACGCCTTCACCGTCATTTTGTGAATTACCCTCGATATCAAGTTTGGTTCCGTCGGGAACAATTAATGATCCGTCACTCGAAACCGTAATGTCCGTGGCTGCTTCCGGGTCAAGGTTACCCTTGTTTGTAACTGTCTGAGCCGACTCATTACCGGCCGTTCCCGTCAAAACAGCAATTGTATCATTTTCTTTAATATCAACACTGCCCGAAGTCAGAACAGGAGGTTCATTTCCATCGGGAACTTCAATTGTTGCTCCCGTTGGATTGTTAACAGTATATTCATGATCTCCTATCGTAATTTCAGTATTCGCAGGTACATTGATTTCTCCGTCGTCGGAAACCACTGCTCCTGTTCCTTCTATGGAAACAGTTTTACCTGAAGCGTCCTTAACGTTAATAACCTGATTTTCATCGAGTTGAATGGTACCGTCTACCAGTACAGCTTCGCCGTCTTCGTTAATTGCTATACTCATGGGCGCGGTATCATCATTATTCTTGTATTCAATACCACCGATTGTTACTGATCCGCCCTGCGGAATGCTTAATGTTACACCATCGGATGTAACCTTAACGCCTGTTCCTTCGGATGCGTTTTCTATCACGGTAGGTTCCTCATCCTTTTGGCCGAAGCTTAATGAGCTGCCTTCACCCAAAGTAATATTACCCTCGGAATCAAGCGTAAACTGAGACTGCTCGGCAGTAGGATTCTTGAACTCATACTTGCTCTCACCCTTAGGATCTGCCATTGCAAAGGATGCTCCTTCACCCAACGTAAATCCGGTAGCTCCCGAAGTTTCCTTCTTGACATCGATAAAGCTGCCTTCTTCTCCGGTATTCGCAATTACCGAACCGTTTACTATTACTTCACTTCCGTTCGGAACTTCTACGGTTCCTTTTTCCAATACAAATCCCTCTTCGGTAGCTTTTATCTGCACTTCGCCTTCCGAAGGTTTCGTCGTAATCTGTGTATTTACACCCTTTTCATCGGTCAAAATATACGTTCTGTCCGAAGTATTTTGCGAGGTAATCGTACCGTCGGCAGCTATAAAGTCCGCCGTATGCGGTGTCTCGGATTCCGGAACCGTTACCTTGACCTTACCGGCTGTCTGTCCGCTTTCATCCTTAATCTCTATATTGATATGCTCGCCTTCTCTAAGACCTGTTGTTCCCTGTCTCAGAACCGTATCTCCCTCATCATCTACAGACAAAATCATCTGTTCGGCGCTGTGATTTCGGTATTCAACGCCGTTAACTTCAACCTTTCTGCCTTGCTCGGTAAGGATTTTTACTCCGTCTTCATCTACGGTTATCTTTGAGCTGTTTTCAGTTGAAGGAACGGAAACAGTGGATTCTTTGCCGTTCTTATCGGTAAAGCTCACCGAACTTCCCGTATTAAGTTCGATATTACCGCTGTTATCCACGTTGTATTCGGTCGTAGGTGCCGTAGCAGGATTGGTAAAGACGTATGCTTCGTTCTCTTTACCGGGAGCCGACAATCCGAACGAGCTTCCGGGCTCAATCGAAAGTTTCGTAGTTGAGCCTTGGCCTTCATCGGTTTTGGTGACAACTACACCATCCCCGTTACCTTCATTGCTGACACTAAGACCGTTAACAACTACGCTGCTTGAGTCCTTGCCGCCCTTTAATCCTACACTTCCGCTAATAAGTTCGGGCGTCGAAGAATCCGAATCCGTGCTGAGAACTATTTCTTTATTATCCTCTGTTGCCAGGTATGTATTTGCTTTACCGTCGGGACTTATCAATGTAACCGAGGCATTCTCAGGCTGTGACTCACCCTCCGCGGGAGGTGTGTGCTTGAACGTAACACTGCCGTCATCGCTAACCTTTACCTGGGTTTCATCCGCAATACCGGTATTCTCTATTGCAGTCTTTTGACCATCAGAGTCAACAACGTTGATCTTGCTGCCTGCAGGTAATTCTACTTCACCGTCAAGTAGGTTCATTTCTCCCTTATCATCAACAACCAAATTGAATTCGGTTTCGGAAGGAGTAACATTCGTAACAGTAAAGTCACCGACCTTAATGTCTTCACCGGGAGCAGTCTTCAAATTAATACCGTTCTCTGTTACTTTTAATTCTATATCGGCATTCGTAGGTCCGCTGATCTCTACATCTTTGCCGCCAACCTTGGCCTCAATCGGCGCTCCCATGTCAAGCACCAGATTGCCTTCGTTATTTACCGTGTATGTCTCGGAATTCTCTGAAGGATTGGTAAATGTGTAACCGTCGGTACGGCCTTCCTCGGACAGGGTAAACTTGCCGCCCTTGGGGGCTTCAATCGTAGTTTCACGAGTTTTTGTTCCGTCAGGGTTTTCAGTTACCTCCGTATTAATTACTACTTCCGTTCCCTTCGAGCCGCTGTTGCTTACATTTGAGCCGCCGGCATTAATAGATTCGCCGGAATCGAGAGCTACGGAACCATTATCCAGTGTTGCTCCGTCCTCGCCGACATTAATCTTGGTGTTGCCCTCTCTGGCCGTATATTCGTTTCCGTTAACGGAAACAGACTCACCGTTTCCGAGTTCGGCATCAACAGAGCCATCCGATTTAGTTATAATAGACACGCCTCCGGTTGAATTTTCAGGCACTTTAACTACATTGGTAGCCGTGTCACCATCATCTGTACTGCTTTCTATTCTGACAGAGCCGCCCTTCGGGACCTCTATTGTACCCGTTCCGTCTTCAGATACCTTAACCTCAGCAGGAACATCTCCGGTACTTTCAATATTCATTATCTTCTCTTCGTAGTCTACAATTTGTCCCTCATCATATACAGGTTCTTTTTTGTAAACAACGTTAAGGCCGCTGCCTTTTTCTATTGCAACGGAACCGTCTTTTAAGACGGTAGTTCCGGTTTCAGGGTCAATTTCGACTTTGGTATTGTCCGAAGTTGACTTCAGAGTAGTCTGTTCTCCGCGGTCGTTAACAGAAATCTCGGAATCCTTGGGTATTGAAATATTACCCTTTTCATCTACGCTTGCCACACCTTCCTTGACTTCGAGCTTGTCCCCGTTATAAAGCGTAATATCTCCGCCTTCTTCAACAGAAACGCTGCCTCGTTTCAAGATGACATCATCACCGTCTACCGACAATTCGAGTTGCTTGTCTGTTGATTCGTTCGTATATGTCTTTCCGTTAATATCGACAGTCGAATCCTTCGGTGTAGTAACTGTTACGCCGTCCGTCGAAGGAGTAACCACGGTTCCGGGATTTTCGGGCTTAACCGTAATCTCTTCATCGCCGTGTTTACATACGGTTTCCGTTCCTTCCGGCAATACTACACCGCCCGAAGGTGAAATTTCGTATGTGACATCACCTTCCGTCGGATTGCTGAACACAACATCCGTGGAAGTATTTCCCGGTGTTTCTACCGCAAAAGTACCTCCTTCGGGGACCTTAATCTCCAATCCTCCGTCGGATTTCTTTTCAACACCGAGTCCGCCCTCTTCATCAGATTTGACCTCGGTATCTCCGACAATAATCGAGCTGTCACCATCAAGCGTTATTCCGCCGCTTATAAGTTCGGGACCGTTGTCTCCGACCTTAATCACGGTATTATCTTCCGTAATAGTGTACTCTTCTTCACCAATTGTAACCTTATCGCCTTCCTTTTTAACGGTTACGGTCTTTTCTTCGGTATCCACACTGATTACACCCGTATTTCCTGCATCGGGCTTTACTTCGGTATTTCCTTCACCTGTGGATATGCTGACACCCTTTTCTTCGCCGGGGTCACCGCCGCCTTTTAGATCAACTTTGGAATCGAGCTTAATATCTCCGTCCTTTGATACGTTAAAGGATGCATCTCCCGAGCTCGGGTTATCAAACTGCTGCGGTTCTTCACCCGGCAGCTGATATACAAACGAACCTCCGTCAGTAGTCTTTACTCCCGTAGGCTCACCTTCGGTTACATTTAATGTTAACGGTTTAGGATCCTCTCCTTCCTTTTTGGGCGGATTGGTAAATACTACACCGTTTGAATCAATAATCGTCTGTCCCGGCTGCAAAATGACGCTACCGTCTTTAACTACCGGAATTATTTCGCCGTCATCATTCGGCGTTAATTCAATCACTGTCTCAAAATCGCCTGTATTATATGTTACGGCATCGTCCCCCTGGCCTATGGTAACAGGGTTCCCGGCCTCTGCCTCTATTGTCACTCCACCCTCTTCCGTTGTTTTAACTACAACAGGTGAATTCTGGGCTTCGCCACCCTTTGCGGGCGGTACTGATACAAAAATTGACTTCTCGGAGCCTTCCGGCTTAATCTCGGCACTTCCGCCCGAAGGAATACTGATTTCTCCGCTTCCCGACTCGGTATCTTCTGCCGTTACGGTAATAACCTCACCGGTTTCACTCATATTTATGAATACTGTTCCGTCCTTGGTAGTTACGGCACCGTCCTTCGAAACATCTACGGAACCGATATCAAGAATTACTTCGTTTACAGTCTTTCCCTCTTCGGTTTTTTCTTTTCCGGGTGCGACTTTAATAATAGTATTCTGCGTATTGGTAGTATAGGTGGCTTTGTTCTTTCCGTCAGTGTTTATAACAATATCATCATGAGCAGCTTCGGATACAACAGTCAGGAAATCTCCGCCTTCTTCCTCGCTGTTGCCTTTGGTTATCGTAGTCTTTCCGCTGTTTGAAGATTCTGTTTCAACAACAGTCTGGCTGCCGTTTAATTCAACCTTCAAATCGTATTCGGTACCATCTGTAATAACTACCTTATCTTCTTCGGTCAAAACACCTTCAGTGATGCCATAACCTTTTCCGCCATCACAGTTATAGTATGTAACGGTATGGTTCGGATCTCCGTCGGGGCTTATAACTATTTCGTTAACATCATTACTCGGAACTACTTCTTTTTTAGTATTTCCCGCGTCATCTTTTGTAGCATTGATGGTTATCGCCGTATTTGTGGTAACTTTGGCACCGTTTTCGCCGACACCGACTGTAATTTCCTCATTGTTTTTGGGCGCTGCAGTGGCGCTGCCACCTATAATAGTGATAACACCGGCGTTATCTACGGACGCTTTAACTCCGTCCGGTCCTGCTACAACCGTGGATCCATCATAATTTTTAAATGTCACTCCGGCATTTACATTTATATCCTGCGGTTCATCAATCTGGCTTACCGCCGGACCAATAACTTGAATTTCTGCAGTTTTTCCTTCATTGGCCTTATTGTTTGCCGCCTCAACCGCTTCCTGAAGTGTGTGGTATTCTACCCCGTCCACCATAGCTTCAGGAAACGTATATGTATACTGAACGCCTCCGATTTTGAATATTACCGACTTATCTCCAAGTTTATAATCAATAATATCGTCGTTATCCTTGAGGTTAATTCCAACAAGCTTGTATGTAATTAAGTTACCGTCTTTGTCCTTTTTGTCAGTTACTACTTCAACATCAATCTTGGATGCATCGATAACCTGCTGATCATCTATAATCGACCAGTTATCTATTTTGGTAACATTAATATTTCTGGCCGTAAATGGAGCATTATCTGTATATGTATATACGTTATAAGGATTGAGATGTGATTTACCTCCGTAACCACACCAGTATTTCCAGTAGTGGTTGGTAGTATCATACTCGATATATCCCATTCGACAGTCGTCAAATCCAAATCCTATTTCATCTACGTATACATATTGACCTGTATCGTTTCCTTCCGCAAATCTGTACTTAAGAGAATTATCTGATTTTTTTGCATAGCTGGGTACGTAATTTTTGGACAAATTATTGAATTTGTTTGCCCCGGCTATGTATCTGTTGTAAT
>JAZUFW010000035.1:0-60229 GCA_045640905.1 Lachnospiraceae bacterium | reverse complement strand
AAACCGGATAATCCGGGTCTGACACTGTGACGCAATTTCTCTTTGGAAGTATAGTAAGGCAGATACTTGACCAACAAAGGTCTGGGACCGATAAGTGACATGTCGCCTTTTATGATATTAAAAGCTTCCGGCAACTCATCGAGACTTGTACTGCGGAGAATCTTTCCGAACTTAGTAAGACGAACTTCGTCCGGTAGCAGATTCCCTTCGCTGTCTTTTTCTGACGTCATTGTTCTGAATTTATATAATTTGAAAATCTCACCATTTTTGCCGGGACGGTTTTGCGAAAACAATACCGGACTTCCAAGCTTAATTCTGACCAAAATGGCTACGATGGCGTATAGCCAGCAAAGAAGGATTAAGGCCAGTATTCCTAAAATTAGGTCTAACGGACGTTTGAAATAACGTTCATAGGGACCATAGGGTTCGTGTGAATAATACATATATTGTCTCCGAATAATCAAAGGATTTTGCGATTCCACATTCTATAGGACAATCGCCCAGTAAATTATATCATAATATGTTAGATGAACCAATTTCAAAAAAGTTAATTTTTATATGTTGACAAATTATGTAACCCTATGTATATTATACATAAAGGATGTTATTTAATTCGTCATTTCAGAACCTTCCTAACATATTTACCAAACCAAAAGGGATGTGACTTAAGAAAATTAGGTCATGTCCCTTTTAGTTATGGACTAACTTTGCTATACTTGTTCCGATAGGTAAGTAACGATGCTGATTAAGAACGGAAAAATAATTGATACAATTGAAAATCGTGTATATCCTGCGGATATTTTGATTCGAGACGGAAAGATTGCCCGGATTATTACGGAAAAAGAATCGTCTGCTCAATATGCTGATGAGAAAGTAATTGATGCGTCCGATTGCTTGATTGCGCCGGGACTTATAGATACTCATGTTCATTTCAGAGATCCGGGATTTACATATAAAGAAGACATTATTTCCGGTGCCGAAGCCGCTAAAGCGGGAGGATACACGGGGATAGTGTTAATGGCTAACACGAATCCCAAAGTGGATAATGTCGATACATTAAAATACGTACTTGATAAAGGCGCCCAAACAGGCATTAACATTTATACCTGTGCCAATGTCTCGATGAACATGGAAGGCCGCCTGCTTACCGATATGCCGCTTTTAAAGTCAAACGGTGCGGTCGGATTTACAGATGACGGAGTCCCGGTGATGGATTCCGAATTATGCTATGCAGCGTTAAAAGCAGCTGCTCTTTTGGATGTTCCCATCAGTTTCCACGAAGAAAATCCTAATTTAATCAAAAATAACGGAATTAATCGAGGTAAAGCGTCGGCATTTTACAATATCGAGGGCTCACCCCGTGAAGCGGAAATTGACCTGATAAAGCGAGATATAGACTTAATTAAGCGCCTGTATGAAACTGAAGGCCTGAATCCCAAGGCTGTTATTCAGCATATCAGTACCAAAGAAGGCGTTGATATGGTTCGCGAGGCTCAAAAATCAGGATTAAACATACATGCTGAAGCAACTCCGCATCATTTTACCCTGACGGAAGATGCTGCAATCGAATACGGCACAAATGCCAAAATGAATCCGCCGCTTAGAACCGAGGAGGACAGAAAAGCCATTATTCGGGGAATTATTGACGGAACCATAGACTTGATTGCAACTGACCATGCTCCGCATGCTGCGGAAGAAAAGTTTAAGCCCATTACCGAAGCTCCGAGCGGAATCCTCGGGCTGGAGACATCTCTTTCATTGGGAATTAAGGTACTGGTAAATGAAAACAAGATGCCGATGCCGGATTTGATAAAGAGAATGTCCACAACACCCGCAATGTTATACGGAATTGACGGAGGGAAAATCGAAAATTCGCTAAATGCTGATTTAACCATATTTGATCCACTCGCGGTCAGACGAGTTGATTCCTTCAAATCCAAATCATCGAATTCACCCTTTAAAGGATGGGAAATACCGGGTGTGATTAAATATACAATATGTGCCGGAAATGTAGTATTTAAAAGGGATTAGGCAGAATTTGCCTGTGACGGCATCAATATACCGAACGGAAGGATTTTTCTATGAAAAGTAAAACAATTGCAACTGTTATAAGCCATGAATCCATCGCTAAAAACATCTTTGATTTGAGGTTGAAGACGGATTTGGCTAAATTCGCTCATAGCGGACAGTTTGTCGGAGTGTATACGAATGATGCTTCGAAACTGCTTCCCAGACCGATAAGTATATGCGAAGTCGCTGATGATTACGAATCTTTGCGACTGGTTTATCGTGTGGCCGGTGCCGGAACCGAGAATATCAGTCAACTGAAAGCAGGTGACACTGTGTATTTATTGGGAGTGCTTGGAAACGGCTATGAATTCCCCCAAATATTCGGAGAATCGTTAGAAAACGCCCGTAATGTTGTCCTGTTGGGTGGCGGAATCGGCATTCCGCCTATGTTGCAGCTTGCCAAGGAATTGAAAGCTCATAATATTGAAGCAACTGTTATCGCAGGGTACAGGGATGCAGGACTTTTCCTAAATCATGATTTAGCAAAATATGCCACGCTTGAAATCGCCACCGAGGACGGCAGCGTCGGAACAAAGGGAAATGTGTTGAATGTGCTTGAAAATAAAGGTTTGGTAGCGGACGTTATCCTCGCCTGCGGTCCGATGCCGATGCTTAGAGCTATCAAAAGATACACAGAAAGCGAGCAAAATAAAGGTCACAATGTGAAAGCATATATTTCGCTGGAAGAAAGAATGGCCTGCGGCGTAGGTGCGTGCTTGGGATGTGTAACCAAAACAGTGAACAAGGATGCGCATTCGCATGTAAATAACGCCAGAATCTGTACAGACGGCCCTGTATTTGACTGTGATTTGGTTGATATATAAGAAATAGACATTAAAAAGGAAAATATCATGATTAATACTAAAGTAAAGATAGCGGGAATTGAATTTATGAACCCTGTAATGACGGCTTCGGGAACATTTGGTTCCGGTATGGAATACGGTGAATTTGTAGATTTAAATAAACTTGGTGCTGTGGTTACAAAAGGAGTGGCCAATGTACCCTGGCCGGGCAATCCCACCCCCAGAGTCTGTGAAGTATACGGAGGCATGCTGAATGCCATAGGATTGCAAAATCCGGGAATAGATGTATTTTGCGAACGAGATATTCCCTTTTTATCAAAATATGATACCAAAATAATTGTAAATGTCTGCGGAAAGAGCGTTGAAGACTATGTAGAGGTAGTTGAAAGACTCTCCGACCAGCCTGTAGATATGCTGGAAATCAATGTTTCCTGTCCCAATGTTAAAGAAGGCGCCATAGCGTTCGGCCAAAATCCGGATGCACTTAGGAACATTACAAAAGAAATTAAGGCGCATGCCAAACAGCCCATTATAATGAAATTGAGTCCCAATGTTACGGATATAGCCTTGATGGCAAAGACGGCGGAAGATGCCGGCGCGGATGCCATTTCTTTGATTAATACCATTACGGGCATGAAAATCGATATAGAAAGACGTGCCTTTGCTTTGGCGAACAAGACAGGCGGAATGTCCGGGCCTGCCATTAAGCCGGTGGCTGTCAGAATGGTTTATCAATGTGCTCAGGCGGTCAACATTCCTATTATCGGTATGGGAGGAATCGCAACGGCGGATGATGCTGTTGAATTTATGATGGCCGGAGCCACGGCCGTAAGTGTCGGAGCCATGAACTTCGTTAATCCGTATGCAACAGCGGAAATTGTTGACGGAATAGAGCATTTCCTTGATTCGCACGGAATCAGTGATATTAATGAAATAATAGGTTGCGTAAAATAAATTTAAAAATTTTTCAAAAAGGGGTTAAGTATAGGTAAATTTATTCCGATAAATATACCGTAACGTAAACTTTCCCTGTATTCAGGGAGCATCAAAGAACCATGGAGGGTTTAGGTATGAATGTAAACGGAATTACAAACTACGATGCCTATGATGCTTATAAGCAAAGCCCGGTTAAGTCGGAGGGCAAGGATATTGCAAAAACGACTAACGATGTGGCTGCGGTTTATGAGCCGTCAGGCGAAAGCACCGAGCAGGTTGCCGGAAAGAAAAAGTACGTTCCCAACAAAGAACTGGTTGCAAAGATGAAACAGGAAGCCGAAGCACGTACATCGCAGCTTCAGTCGCTTGTAGAAAAAATCATCTTAAAGCAGGCAGAAAAAGGATCGAACATTTTTGATTTTTTGGGAAGCGAATATTCGGCAGAAGATATAGCTCAGGCCAAAGAAGATGTTTCGGAAGACGGATATTACGGCGTAAAGCAGACATCACAGAGAATTCTTGATTTTGCCGTTGCTTTGACAGGCGGAGATCCCGATAAAATAGCCGAAATGAAAAGCGCATTCGAAAAAGGTTACAAGATGGCAGAAAAGACTTGGGGAGGAGAACTTCCCGATATCTGCAAACAGACCTACGATGCAGTTTTCGAAGGCTTTGATAAAATGATGGAGGATGCCGGAATCAAATAGGTATCCGCATAGTTACAATAAAGCATTTACCGCTTAAATTGTGCTTATTTATAAATAAGGCCCGTTACCTTCCATGGTACGGGCCTTTACTGTTGTGTGTCGGAGACGAATTTTATTGGTTTATTAACTCGGAAAAAGATTTGGCACCGAAATCTTCGAATTTAACCCAATAATTATCGAGATTATTGTTGCCGTTATTATGCCTTATATATTCGTCAAAATTGAATTTATCCATACCGATAGCCCGGAGATGTTCACGATAAAACATACAACCTTCTTTCATGGTACGGCGCTCAAAAAACTCGTTGATATTTCCGTAGTTTATTCCGTACAGAGCCAGTTCGGGAGGAAAAAACTTACTTTGACTTAAGTTTACGGCCTTTTTGAGCTGACGGTCTGCTATTTCAAAATCAAGAAGCGGTGTATCGAGATAGTAAAGAACTCCCTTTAGGTTTTGGATTAATCTTACTTCTGCCATATTGACATCATCCTTTCCAGGTATTTTTTTGCAAACGTGCTCATCCATTCACTGTGCGCCGTCAGCGTTGACAATTTTGGATATTTCGATATCAAATCATACTCCGTATCCAGCATTTTTATCATGTCAAACGGATCTTCACCATATGGAGATACATAAACATTTCGCATGGCATCTTCAAAACACATATACGAATTCTTGTATCTGTCATGTTCGAATAGTCCCATACCGTTATCAAAAATGAGAGGAATTTCATAGCGCGAACTCTCTGCATTAAAAAACAGGCCAAAGTTTTTGGTATGTCTGTCTACATTACCGATGAGGCAATCAATCAAGGCCATATCCAGCATATATTTTTCGGCGGATTCATATGGCAAATTGCCTCCGACTGATAACTTTTTGGCGCACCACTTTAATTTTTCGATTGCATTGAGCTTAATAAATTCTTCGTCGTTTGATGATAAACCTTGTCTTTCAAGCAGACGTTCAAAAGATATAAAGGAATAACCGTCCAATTCGAAATTCTGCGAATACACGGCATCATACCGTTTCCCGGCATATGATATTTCACATCTTCGCTGTTCGATACAAGGAATAGACAGCTGTTTACAAAAATCCGATGCGATAAGTTCGACGGCCCAATCGTCCATCAATTCTCCGCCGATTACGGCCTGCGATTTGACAAACCAGCGGCGATCCTTTGACAAGGCTTTCATTTGATAACCGTCCGTATCTGTTCTTCCGGTTATTAAATCATTTTTTTTAAAAGAAAAAACGGGAGTATCGATGAAACAATCATCTGATTTCAAGCCTGTATTTTCGCAATCTACAATATCTTCGAGGCTGAAATAATCCTTAGCTGTTTCATTAACCCAGAATTGTTTTAGCGAAGAATCCCCGGAAAGCCCTGCTGAGAGCAATAGCTTTTGCCACAAAAAATCTTCGAAATCTTCCCATGACGGGTTACTGTTTATTCCGAAAGCACGCTCGGAAATTTTGATGGCATAATTTAGCACATGTATCTTTTCGTGGGCAAAATCAACCTCGATACGTGTTGCTTTTTTATCGCCTGAATAGTAATCGATGCATATATTCTTTTCGGATTCGGTGCTGCTGCGGATTCTTTTATATAAAGCCTGCCTGGAGACCCCAAACTCGGCTGCCAGTGACGAAATGGATTCCCCTTGCAAAGAACGTGAAATAATCTCGTCAAGCGAACAGTTGTCAATTATTGGTTTTCTCCCTGCATTTCGTGTATTCTTCATCAAAATACCCTCCATGCATTAAGCATAGAGGGTATATAAAAATCTGTCAACTAATTAATTTGTTTACAAATCCTTTAGGCTGTTTGTATCGCAAACCTTACTTTCTGGCCTTTCTGCGTCTTCTGGCCTTGCCCGCATGTACGCAACCTACTATTAATAAGGCTGTTACGGCTGCTGCAGCCAGCAACATTGAAAAAGCAATAATGTTTGTCTTATTCCACAAAGGATGTTCACCGCCGGTGTATCCTATTGCGTATGAAGAAAACTTATCCGTAGTAAACTGAATTATGTTAGGATCGTTACTTTCATTCTGCAGGTAACTGATGCTGACAGAACCGTCGGATTCGTGATGCGCTCTGATGATGCAGAAATTTCTGCCGGATGAACGCAGTTTTTCGGGAACCGACAAAACTATTGTCATGGGAACCTGCGTATTGGTTACGACCTGCGAAGAACCGTTAAAGGTCTTCATGGTTACTATTTCAAAGTATTTGCCGACCTGAATCTGATGGTTGATGGCATGCTTTGCAATCATTCTGTCATCATCTGTTTGCAGGTCATCATTATCGAATACGTTTACGTTAAATCCGGCAGGTGTTCCCGCTACGATATTTAACTTTTCTTCCGGAGTAAATTCCGCTGCGATTACATCCTTCAGATTCGGGAATGCTACCAGATTCGTAAACGGTGTCGTTTCTGTTTCTTTTACTACATTCGAAAATTCATTATGCGTACATACCTTAAAGGTCTGGTTGCGGGCAGCAAGTTCAAGCAATTCAACTCCGTTGGGACCGCTCAAATAATCTGCAGCCTGATCTGCCGTTATGTTGAGATCCTGTAAAACACCTTCCTGAGAATCATAATCGTACTCTTCTTCGCCACCTTGGTCTATCGGAGTAATATCCTGCTCTTCGATATATTCCTTTGCTTCTTCTTCGGTATCTTCCACAACTACCTGCTCATTCGTCGGTTTATCGTTTTCATCGTTTTTAACGATGGGCATCGGAGTCTGAGTGGGATTCGGTTTGGGGTCGACAGGAGCTTTCTGGTTGCTTGACTTCTTTTTTACAAAAGCAACGGCGATACCGTGGTCTGCCGTAATATTACTGAAAGAATAGCTGCTGATAGCACCCTTTTGAGCACCGTCTACTGCTACGGCCTGAATTTCATATCCGTTGGCCGGAGCTATGGATACTACCATCGAGCTGCCGCGTGTTACCTGCGTTACGCCACCGGGATAAATGGTTCCTTCGCCGGATGCTACAGTAGTATAAATTTTATAAGTCTGAACAGCTACTTTTTCAAAGTTTGCAACGATTACCTGATCTCTGTCCACACCCTTTAATGTGCAGCTGGCATCTGTACTTTTAACATTATTATCAATAGTCCAGCTGATAAATTTATATCCGTCAACGGGCTTTGCCGTTATGGTTACATTTGAACCTCTGTTATAGTTTCCGGAGCCGGTAACCATACCTGCATTCGAAGGATTGGCCTGGACGGATACGTTAAATACGGTCTGGTTGAACTTGGCCGTGATATCACGGTTTGTTTTAATTCCGTTTAAGGTAACGGAAGTCTGGTTTGAAAGCAGATTGTTGTTTTCGTACCATCCCACAAATTCGTAACCGCTGTTTGCGGATGCCTTTAAAGTAATGCTTCCGTTATATGCAACGTTGGTATTGCCCGTAACATTTCCGGCTTTATCAATGTTCTTGGTTATCTTTACATAGCAGGCAGAAGCCTGGAAATTAGCGGTCAGGTTCATATCGGAACCTAATCTTGAAAAACTGTATTTGGCATCATTTGATACGACTTTGCCGTTAGATGTCCAGTTGGTAAACGTAAATCCGTTGTTTGGGTTAGCGTATACCGTAACATCATCACCTGCGTTATAGCCGCCGCCACCGCTGACAACACCGCCGTTTGAAGGGTTGGCGCTGACATTGACGGTATATCTGCCACCGGTCAAGGTTACATATGCAAATCCCTGCTGCGACTGGTCTACTACGGAAGTAGCCGTTACTCTGATGGAATTTGAGTTTTCTGCAGGATCTACCGTTAAGTAGCCGCTGCTGTTTATATCTGTTCCGGCTGCCGACTGTCCGGTTATATGCCATGAAACATTTGTGTCCGGATTATTTCCGCCGACTACGATGGCCTGGAAATTCATGCCGGAACCTTTGGTCAATGTAGCCTCACTCGGGTATACGGTTACGCTGTCAATATAGGGCTGGGATGCCATGATTACGCCGGATAAAACTACGCATAAGCCTTCGGAATAATCAGGATCGCTGTCAGAAGCCACATTCAGATAACCGGTATATTCACCGGGATTTTTATTCGTAAGCATGGTTACGTAAAAGACTGAGCTTTGTCCGGGAGCCAAATAAAGTGAACTCGGAGCACTAACCTGAAATGCTCCTTCGGCATCAGATTTGTACCAGGACATATTAATGGAAGAACTGCCGTAATTGGTTATCGTTACGGGGACGTATTCAAGTCCGATGTCTCCCTGATATACTGTTCCGAACGATACGTAATAGGTGTCGGCGCCGATATTGTAACTGTCATCATCCCAGTCTGTATCTTCCCATTCACCTTCATCGCCGGGCTGCGCGTATGATACGGTTACATTGGTAAACACCATGGAAATAACCATAACCGCCATCAGCAACGATGCTATGATTTTTTCGATTTTCTTTTTCATAAATTCTCTCCTTAATTAGTGTATCAAAAGGCATTTGTACACGCCGATAATGATATCGGACAAATTAATATACGACATTAGGGTAAAAAAGGATAATGCCGTTTATGTGAACTGTATTTAAATCGAGCAGGAAGTTTCCTCCCTGCTCGAATAAGTAAAATCACTATTTTGTACCGAATATACGGTCACCGGCATCACCCAAGCCGGGGCAGATGTAAGCATCTTCATTCAAGCATCTGTCGAGATGTCCGACATAAATCTGAATGTCGGGATGTGCTTCATGCAGTTTCTTTAATCCTTCGGGAGCTGCAATAATGCACATGAACTTAATATTCTTGCCGCCGTGCTGCTTGATGAAGCCGACTGCTTCTGAACCGGAACCGCCGGTTGCAAGCATGGGATCCAAAACAACGATTGTTCTCTGTTCGATGGGTTCAGGCAATTTGCAGTAATATTCATGAGGTTCATGAGTCTCATGATCTCTGTAAAGACCGATGTGACCAACTTTTGCTGTAGGGCACAGGCTCAAGATTCCGCCTACCATTCCCAAACCGGCTCTTAAAATAGGAACGATTGCCAGTTTCTTTCCTGCTATCATCGGAGTCATGCACTTTTCAATGGGGGTTTCGATTTCTACCTCTTTTAAAGGCAAATCTCTTAATGCCTCGTATCCCATCAGCATTGCGATTTCTTCGATTAATTTACGAAATTCGTTTGTTCCCGTAGCGGAATCACGAAGTAAAGAAATCTTGTGCTGAATCAGCGGATGATCCAAAATAAATACATTTTCCATTTCGTTAAACTGTTCCATAAAACTATACCCTTTCTATTTTATATACAACGTATTGTGGTTTGTTTTGATATATTTTAACACATATAGTGTTTTTTGGGAAATTTTAATTGTAAATTTTCTATTTATCTCTTATACTGTTTTTTGGTGAGTATGTATCGCCCATCTTTCGTGTCAAAAATCTGTTTTGCCAAATGACGGGCGAAATCTAATTATCTATTATAGTAGGGAGGTTCTCATGAAACTTATTTATCAGGTTGAAGATAAGCCCAAGTTCGGTGCTTTGGTTATCTTCGCAATTCAGCAGTTGTTGGCTATCATGACAGCAACATTGGTTGTTCCCATTATTATAGGAAACAACATGTCTTCTGCAGCAGCATTATTCGGAGCAGGCTGCGGTACTTTGATTTATGTTCTGTTTACTCAGAAAAAGAGTCCCGTATTTTTGGGATCATCTTTTGCATTTATGGGTTCTATGTTTGCAGCCTTCGGTGGCGCAGCATCAATGGCACTCGGATATTTAGGACTTATCCTCGGTGCGGTTTTCGCAGGTTTGGTATACGTTATCATAGCTATCATTGTCAGCAAAGCCGGCGTTGAATGGATTAACAAATTAATGCCTGCAGTTGTTATCGGACCCACAGTTGCCATCATAGGTCTGTCACTTGCAGGAAATGCTGTCGGTGATATCACTACCGGTGGCGTTAAGGAAGCTGTTATCAAGTATGTGGTAGACATGACCAGCGGTTCCCCCGTGATTGCCGAAGAAATTGAAATGAAATCTGTTGCAAGCCCGCTTATAGCTTTGCTTGCAGGTTTGGTTACATTAATAGTTACCATGGTTTGCTCAGTATACGGCAAAAAATCAGGAAAGCTTATTCCTTTTATTTACGGTATCTTGGCAGGATACGGATTCTGCCTTGTAATGACCATTATCGGAAACGCTACAGGCTGTGATGCAATCAAACTTCTCAGCTTTGATTCCTTCAAGGCCCTTGTTGACGGCGGCGTTTCAGTAAAGACTTTCTTTGCTGTTCCCGAGTTTACATTTATTACAGCACTCGGCGGATTCGGTGAATTGAACGGTGCATATATCGGAACAATCGCTGCAGCATACATTCCCGTTGCATTCGTTGTTTTTGCAGAGCACATTGCTGACCACAAGAATATTTCTTCTATTATTGAAAGAGATTTGTTAAAGGAGCCCGGACTTCACAGAACATTGCTCGGTGATGGTGTCGGTTCCATGGTAGGTGCATTCTTCGGTGGATGTCCCAACACAACATACGGTGAATCAATCGGATGTGTTGCCATCACAAAGAACGCTTCTGTTTATACCATCATTGCGGCTGCAGTAGGTGCTATATTGATTTCTTTCATTTCACCTTTTATCGCATTCGTTAATTCCATTCCTTCATGCGTAATGGGTGGTGTATGTATGGCTCTTTACGGATTCATTGCAGTTTCAGGTCTTAAGATGGTTCAGCAGGTTGACCTTAATAAGAACAAGAACCTCTTCGTTGTATCTGTTATTTTGATCGCTGGTATCGGCGGACTGACACTTAACTTCGGTTCCGTAACAATTACGGAAGTTGCATGTGCGCTTATTTTAGGTATCATCACAAACCTTATTTTGAAGAACGCTCCCGAAGAAGAGTAGTAAGCGGTTGACTATAACCGATTTATAGGTTTGAACATAGTATTTAAGCCCCCGAATATTCGGGGGCTTTTACTATATTTTGTATAAAAATGCTCAAAACTTGAATTTTGTATACAACATAGTATAATAAAGTCGATTATGGAGATGTGATATGTTTTTATTATACTTTTTGTTTTGGATAATATTTAACGGCGCATTTACGCTTGAGATAGCTATTTTCGGAGTGGCAATATCCGCAGGCATGTATGCATTCTGTTGCATATTTATGGGATATTCCGTCAAAAAAGATATTGCTATCATAAAGAAAGTTCCGAGATTTCTTTATTATATAGTCATTTTGGTTTGGGAAATTATTAAAGCCAATGCCCAGATGGCCAAGTATATCGTAATTAAGCAGGAGTATGAGCTAAAACCTGTTATTTTCAAATATCACACCTCGTTAAAAACAAAAGTCTGCAGAGTTCTTTTGTCCAATTCGATAACCCTGACTCCGGGGACTATCACCATTTCACTGAAAGATGATGAATTAATAGTAAATGCCATAGATAAAAGCTTTGTATTCGATGACGACGGAAGCTTTATTTTTGAACGCCTTTTATCGAAACTTGAAACCGGAGGTGACGAAGAATGAACTTAAGCGTGATTCTCGATAATATTTTTACGGTTGTTTTGATAATAATGGCGATATTGCTGCTTTTATGCTTAATTAGGGCGGTAATAGGACCAAGAGTTGCCGACAGAATAGTCTGTGTAAACATGATGGGGACGATAGTTATGGGTATCATAGCTATTCTGGCAGTTAAAATGGCAGAAGGTTATCTGGCGGATATCTGCCTTATTTACGCGATGATCAGTTTCCTTGCGGTTGTGGTTTTATGTAAGGTTTATCTGGGCGTTTATCGTGAAAAAAAGAGCAAGGAAGCTAAAAATGCGCAAAACTGTGCATCAGATAATGGCGGGGAGGAAACGAAATGATTAAATTGATTACAACGATAATCGGACTTATATTACTTTTCCTCGGAATTATTATTTTCTTATTTGAGATTATCGGATTCAGCAAATTCAAATATATTCTTAACAGAATGCATGCAGCCGGTATGGGAGATACGCTGGGTATCTTCATGGTTCTTTTCGGGTTGATTTTTATTAACGGAATTAATTTTACTTCCGCCAAATTATTACTTATAGTTGTGTTTTTGTGGTTTGCGTCTCCCACAGCCTCACATCTGATTTCGCGATTGGAGGTTGCTACGAACGAAGACATAAAGGAACATGTCAGCTTGGAAATTGACAGGGAGGATTTGGAATAATGACAGTTTTTACGCTCATACTTTTGGGAATCCTCATTGTATGTGCTGTTTCGGTTACATTTTCAAAAAATCTGCTTAACTCGGTACTCATATTTATGGCCTACAGTCTGGTTATGAGTATTATTTGGATGCTTTTGGAATCTCCGGACCTCGCTATTACGGAAGCGGCTGTCGGAGCCGGAGTTACATCCATTCTTTTCTTTGTCACGTTAAAGAAAATTCACGGAATGCTTCACAATCCCGAAGAGGATGACGACGATGACGAGCCTACGAAGGAAGAACTCGAAGCCATGATGGCACAGATTTCGGATGATGCCGATGGCGAAGATTTTGATGAAGGCGTTGTAAATATGGTTGACGAAGAAGGATACGTTGTCAAAAAGGAGGATCGAAACTAGGCATGAGTGACGAAAAAATCACCAAATCGAAATTCCGAAGATGGTTTGACGGCGATGAGGATCTTCTATACGAAAATCTTCATATGAAGAAATCCTATGAGGACATTAAGAAGAAAGAACCGAGCCAGATGGATATAGAAATAGCCAAGGCAAAGGTTACGTATCAGGTATATGATGTTACGCAAAATAAGGAATTAATTGCGTATAAGTGGATATACCGTGTAAGCGCAGTACTGTTTTGCATATGCCTGGCGCTGGCTTTGGTAGTTACGGTATCATATCTGCCGCCTGTCGGAGATCCGGGAACGCCTGCCAACAGTTCGGTTGTTTCACAAAGATATATTGAAAACGGTTTGCAGGAAACCGGTGCTACGAATATTGTTGCGGGTATGATTTTGACATACAGAGCTTTTGATACGTTCGGAGAAACAAATGTATTGTTCATAGCTACCTGCTGCGTCATGATTCTGCTGATGCTCGAAGACAAGGTATTGAAAAAGGCAGAAATAACCAATGACCGAAAACTGGAGCCCAAAAACGATGCGATTTTGCAAACCGTGGCCAAGTTTTTGTGCCCCATGATTTTCATTTTCGGGATATATGTGGTATTAAACGGACAGCTTTCTCCGGGCGGAGGATTTTCCGGAGGCTCTATCCTGGGCGCAGGACTTATTTTGTATGTCAGTGCTTTTGGGTTTAAAAAGACACAGCGATTCTTTAACGAACATGTTTATCATGTCGCTAAAATTACAGCACTTTGTATGTATGGCTGCATAGGAACGTATTTCTATTTGTTGGGAGCCAACGGTATTGAAAACCATATTCCGCTGGGTATCCCCGGAGCTATTTTGTCGGGCGGTATTATTCTGCCTATCGACATAGCTGTCGGAATAGAGGTTGCCTGCACCATGTACGCTTTTTACGCATTGTTCAGAAGAGGAGGCCTGTAATGGGTTCGAATTTAATGCTCAATTACGGCGAAGCCGCATCCATGATTTTGTTTGCCATTGGATTTGCCAATCTGCTGCTTCAGCCGAACTTAATTAAAAAAATTATCGGATTGAACATTATGGATTCCGGTATGTATCTGTTTTTGGCAGAAAAGGGATACATCAGAGGCCACGTGGCACCTATAGTGGTTGACGGAGTTCAGAGTGTTGATGCATATATTAACCCGATTCCCTCGGGCCTGGTACTGACGGGTATTGTCGTATCGGTGTCTGTTACGGCACTGATGCTGTCGCTGACCATACGTTTGTACAAGCGTTATCATACGCTGAATCTTGATGAAATTTCGATGCAACTTAAGAAGGAGGGCCTGTGATGGATTTTGTTCGGAACTTCCCGGCAATATCTATACTCGCCTGCATGTTTGCGGCGATAATTAGTTCCGGTCTTAAGAAAAAAGCTGCCAGAGCGATGAATGCGATACTTATTATTGCTGTCGGATTCATGTCACTTATGACACTCATATATACTTTGCAGCAGGGACAGTCCTATGTTTATGTGATGGGTAAATTCCCGGCTCCTTGGGGAAATGAAATACGTTTCGGCCCGTTGGAGGCCGGTATGGCTTTATTCTTCAGTATTATCATGATTCTGTCCATATTCGGCGGACGTCATAAAATGAAGGATGAAGTAGCAGAGGGCAAGGAATTTTTATACTATGTCCTGGTTGATTTGCTTTTCAGCTCGCTTTTGGCATTGGTTTATACCAACGACCTGTTTACCGCATATGTATTCGTGGAAATAAACACGATAGCAGCCTGCGGTCTCATAATGATTCGAGAAAACGGTCGTACCATAGAAGCTGCCGTTCGATATATGATTATGAGCCTTTTGGGTTCCGGCATGCTGCTTCTCGGAATCATGATGACTTACGATATTACGGGACATCTTTTGATGAGTAATATCAAAGAATCGGTAGCAGCCTTGGCTCTGTCGGGAGAATACAGAATCCCCCTTACGGTAGCAATTGTATTGATGGTTACGGGCCTTTGCATAAAGAGCGCACTGTTCCCTTTCCACAGTTGGTTGCCCGATGCTTACGGATATTCCACGGTTTCGTCTGCGGCTATTTTGAGTTCACTTGTTTCAAAAGGATATATATTCCTGCTTATAAAGATTTTTTACCGTGTAATCGGATTCGGAGTTGTTCAGGATTCGAGAATTTTGAACGTGCTTTTTGCATTCGGACTTATTGCAATGATTTCAGGATCGGTCAGTGCCATCCGCGAAAACGATATTCGCCGAATGATTGCATACTCTTCAATAGCACAGATAGGTTATATTTACATGGGCTTCGGCATGGGAACTACGGCCGGA
Source organism: Lachnospiraceae bacterium (assembly GCA_045640905.1). Lineage (GTDB taxonomy): Bacteria > Bacillota > Clostridia > Lachnospirales > Lachnospiraceae > JAILLW01. The sequence goes on along the minus strand of JAZUFW010000035.1, from coordinate 44,777 downwards.
ATGGTTGCTTCAATATTCCATATTTTGTCACATGCCGCTACCAAATCCATGCTGTTTATATCTGCAATCGGATTGACGGATGTTTCGAGAGGCTCGCGCAGATTTATTGATTTAACCGGATCGGCTCACAGAAATAAAATTGCCGGCGCAGGCTTTTTGGTAGGCTCATTGTCGATGGTCGGAATTCCGCTGTTTTCCGGATTTGTCAGCAAACTGCAGTTTATGGATGCTGCGTCATCTTTGCAGTATTTCAAGATGTTCCCTTCACTTATTGTTTTGGGAATAAGTACGATACTTAATGCGATTTACTTTATGAAAACAGTTCTTCGTATTTATACGCCCGCAGGTAAGATGAGCGCCAACCGTGCGCAGGCCGATGTGGCTACGGGAACGATTTCGCAAAGAATCGGTATTAACGGCGTAGTTGAAGAAAAGGATTCCTTTAAGTTTTCGGATAGCCCGCTTTACAGTGTGGTTATCATATGCTTTATAGTTTTGAACGTGGCTTTGGGACTTTGCTCAAACCAGATACTTAATACAATAATGACGGGATTGTCATTATTTGAATAGTTCGGAGACATTATGCTTTTGGTATTTACGGTTTTACTTCCAATTTTATCGGGCCTTTTTCTTTTGATTATTAAAGAGGAAAAAATAAAAAGAAAAGCGTTATGCATATTTACCGGCGCGGTTTTATGCATAGAGTTTGTCCTGATTATGGCTTGTGTGTATGCATTTCCTGAAGGCGCGATGGATTTGTTTGCGCTTTCCGGTGCCTTGAAAATCACCTTTTATTTGGATATTATGGGTCGGATTTTTGCCGGAATCATGGGGCTTGTTTGGCTGCTTGTCGGCTTCTACAGTTTCGAATATATGAAGCACGAGGAGCACAACAAGCGGTATTTCGGATTCTACTTGCTGGTTCTCGGTATATTGATGGGATTATGCTTTGCGGGAAATCTTGTTACATATTATGCATTCTTTGAACTTATGACCATCGGCTCGTTTGCGTTTGTGCTGCATAACCAGTCACGTGAATCTATCATGGCTTCGCTTAAATATATGTTTTATTCATTCGCCGGAGCCTATATGGTTTTGTTCGGATTGTATTTTGTATTCACATACGCAACTGACAAATTCCTGACCTTTACCGACGGAGGAATACTGAACGCTGAAGCGATTGCTCAAAATCCCATTCTTTTGGTATCGATGCTTTTGATGATTGTGGGATTTTCGGTTAAAGCCGGAATGTTCCCCATGCAGGGATGGTTACCTACGGCGCACCCGGTAGCACCGGCGCCCGCATCGGCTGTTTTGTCCGGAATCATAGTCAAGGCAGGTGTGTTGGGAATAATTCGTGTGATTTATTACATTTTCGGCGCTTCGAATTTTGCAGGAACCTATGTACAGACTGTGGTACTTATTCTTTCACTCATCACGGTATTTTTGGGCTCAATGCTTGCCTATCGCGAAAAGGTCTTGAAAAAGCGCCTGGCGTATTCGACAGTCAGCCAGGTTTCATATATTTTGTTCGGCTTGTTTGTTGTTGATGCCGAAGCCATGCAGGGTTCCATATTGCATGTTGTTTCTCATGCGCTTATTAAGAGTACGCTCTTTTTGTGCGCCGGAGCAATTATCTATATTACGGGTGCCACCAAGGTCGATGACTTAAAGGGTATCGGCAAAAAGATGCCCGTAATGCTGTGGTGCTACACGATTGTTTCACTGGGACTAATCGGAATTCCGCCCATGGGAGGATTTGTCAGCAAGTGGTATTTGTGTGTTGGCTCGCTCAATTCCGGAATAAAGGTATTCGGAGTGCTCGGTCCTGTGATTTTGTTGATTTCAGCATTGCTGACGGCAGGATACCTGCTCCCGATATCAATTAACGGATTTTTGCCGGGCAAAGATTTTGTGCCCGAAGATGAATCTGCCGCCGCGAAGGCCGCAGAACCCAAAATGATTATGCTGGTACCTATTATCATTATGACAGTATTGTCAGTACTGATAGGTATTTATCCGGAGGTTCTTTTATGAGCAGTTACTGGTATATAGCGCTAATTTTATTACCGATTCTCGGTGGAGCTGCCATATTCAAGTTCCCCGAAAACAACAGAAAACTAATGTGCATCTACACTGAAGTTATCACGTTACTTACTTCAGTATTGAGTTTCGCGATATTGTTGAACAGACCGTCAGCACCGTGTGAATTGATGACTTTCGTCGGAAAATTCAAAGTTTCTTTCGGATTTGACGGAATGGGATCGATTTTTGCCGGCCTCATATCTTTTTTGTGGCCGCTGGCTTCTTTGTATGCATTTGAATATATGGAGCATGAAGCGAATGAACGCTCCTGCAAAGAAACCACATTCTTCGGTTTCTATACGATTACCTTCGGAATCACCCTGGGAATTGCATCAGCTTCGAATCTGCTGACTATGTATATTTTCTATGAGCTTTTGACACTGGTTACAGTTCCGCTCATTATTTTTTCACTGTCGAGAGAAGCAACGCTCGCTACCAGAACATATTTGTATTACTCCCTCGGAGGGGCGGCTTTCGGATTCGTTACCCTGGTCTTTTTGAGTAACTTCGGAAACAGCCTTGACTTTGTCTTGGGCGGCATTCTTGATTATGATGCGGTATCTTCGATGGTAGGGGTTTCGGAAGGAACCATTTCCGGTGCTCATGCGTCTGCTCCTGCCAATTTGATGCGTGTAATATATCTTTTCGGATTTTTCGGATTCGGTGTAAAGGCAGCAGTGTGTCCCGTATGCTCATGGCTTCCCAAAGCCGGTGTGGCACCTACCCCGGTTACTGCTTTGTTGCATGCCGTTGCCGTAGTTAAATCCGGTGCTTTTGCCATTTTGCGAATTACGTATTACAGTTTCGGAACCGATCTTTTGAAAGGCTCTTTTGCACAATACATTCCTATGGCTGTTGTTATCTTTACTATAGTCTACGGTTGTTCACAGGCAGTCAGAGAGAGGCACTTCAAGAGGAGACTCGCTTTTTCAACGGTTTCAAATTTGTCATATATTCTGTTCGGATGCTTAATAATGACTCCGCTCGGAATGGTCGGTGCTCTTTCACATATGCTGTTTCACGGTGTTATGAAAATATGTTCTTTCTTCTGCGCAGGTGCCGTTATAGTCAGAACAGGCAAAGAATACGTATACGAACTTGACGGACTGGGCAGAAAAATGCCTAAAACGTTTTTGGCTTTCACCATTAGTTCATTTGCCCTTATGGGGGTTCCCGGACTGTGCGGATTCATTAGTAAGTGGAATCTCGCCACGGCTGCGGCCTCTTCCGGAAATGTTCTTGCATATATCGGAATAGGAGCATTGCTGGTTTCAGCACTTTTGACGGCTATCTATATGCTTCAGGTAGTTGTCAGAGCATATTTTCCGGAAAAAGGCTTTAATCCCGATTCGGTGGAGCGTTTCTCCGATCCGGGATGGAAGATGATAGTACCTTTTGTGATTTTTATTATTATGATGTTTTACTTCGGACTTCGAAGTGATGCGATAGTCGCTTTACTTAATGATGTGGCAAAGGGGGTTTTCTGATGAATATGTCATTATCACTAAACTCAATATGTGGACAAGGGCTCAATTTTGCGACCGACGGCTTCAGAATTATATATGTTATCATTGCACTTTTCATGTGGGCTATGACTTCTTTGATGTCACCCGAATATTTGAAGCATTACGAAAATAAAAAGAGATATTATGTATTTTTCTTTATTACTTTTGTTGCATTAATCGGTGTTTTTTGTTCCGCCGATTTATTCACGACTTTTGTGTTCTTCGAAATAATGTCGCTGGCCAGCTATGTCTGGGTGGCATTTGACGAAAGAAAAGAATCCCTCAGAGCGGCCGGAACATATTTGGCTGTAGCCGTTATCGGCGGTCTCGTAATGCTGATGGGACTGTTTTTGCTTGAAAACGGAACGTACTCCGAGTACCTTTCATGCGGTTTGGTATTCTTTGGATTCGCGGCCAAAGCCGGCGTATATCCTTTACATATTTGGCTTCCCAAAGCTCATCCTGTAGCACCGGCGCCTACTTCGGCACTCCTTTCCGGTATATTGACCAAATCCGGAATATTCGGTGTATTGATTCTGAGTTTTCAGATGATGTTGGGAAATACCTCATGGGGTGCGGCCATGTTGATCCTCGGAGTTATTACGATGCTGCTGGGAGCTGTGCTTGCTTTGTTCAGTATTGATCTAAAGCGTACTCTGGCATGCTCATCCGTTTCTCAAATCGGCTTTATCATGGTCGGTGTGGGTGTAGGCACTTCGCTGGGGGCTGAAGGAATGCTCGCTATGCGAGGAACGTTGCTTCATATGGTTAATCATTCGCTGTTTAAACTGTTGCTGTTCATGGCTGCCGGTGTGGTATTCATGAATTTGCACAAGCTGGATCTTAATGAAATCCGCGGATTCGGTAAAAACAAGCCTTTATTAAAGCTTGTTTTTGCAATCGGAGCACTCGGTATAGGATGTATTCCGTTGTTTAGCGGATTTGTATCAAAATCCCTGCTTCATGAAGGAATCCTTGAAATGATTGAGGTTACCAAAGAAGGTGCGCTTCAAATTCCGATATTGAGCGCAGGGCTTTTGAAAGCATTTGAATATCTGTTTATGTTTAGCGGCGGATGTACCGTTGCATATATGACCAAGCTTTTTGTAGCTTTGTTTGTTGAAGAGAACAAGGATGCCAAAGTACAGAAATCATTCGATGAAATGAAAAAGACCTATATGGGAAAAAGAACTTCGACGGCACTTATTCTTTCTGCAATTCCCATAGTTTTATTCGGAGTTTTGCCTAATGTATTTATGGATCGAATTGCCGACTTGGGTTCTCCGTTTATGAATGCCATCCTTCCGGCAGAGAAGATCAATTATTTTTGCTGGGAGAACTTCAAGGGAGCGATAGTTTCGGTGGTTATCGGATTGCTTTTGTATTTCCTGATTATTCGTCCGCTATTTATGAAAAACGGAGAGTATGTGGACAGATGGCCTAAAAAGCTTGATTTGGAAGAACTGATATACAGACCGCTTCTGCTAATTGTATTGCCTGCTATCGGTACATTTTTTGCGAGAATATGCGATACCCTGCTTGATTCAATAGTAGTGCTGCTTCGAAAGACGCTTTATTCCGACAGACACATACCGGGAGAATATGTCGAAGGTAACGGATTTACCCACTTTGTCGGAGACAGGCTCGATCGAATTCACAGGGGTCTCGCCGGTGAAGACAGAGAACCGACTCACAGCTACGAGCATCGATTTGCAATGTGGTATATGGGAGTATCCGAAAGCACCAATATTATTAAGCGATCTCTATCTTTCGGATTGGCACTTGCTTCGCTGGGACTGCTTTTGACAATCGGATATTTGTTCCTGTTCATATAATTAAGAGCCCGTGACAATGATTATTGTAACGGGCTTAACTATCTTTAAAAAAATTTGGAGTTATGCTATGAGTTTTGTTGAATTTAAAGATGTAGTAAAAACCTATGACATGGGGGAAGTGAAAATAGATGCCCTGAAAGGTGCTTCCTTTGAAATCGAAGAAGGCGAATTTTGCGTTATAGTAGGAGCTTCCGGTGCCGGAAAAACTACGATATTGAACATTTTGGGCGGAATGGATAAAGCTACATCCGGACATGTATTTTTGGACGAAAAGGATATTTCACTGTATTCAAACAGGGAATTAACGACCTACAGAAGATACGAGATAGGATTTGTATTCCAGTTTTATAATCTGGTTCAGAATTTGACGGCGGTGGAAAATGTTGAATTGGCCGGACAGATTTGTAAGGAACCGCTTGATGCAATGACGGTAATCGAAGAGGTCGGATTAAAGGACAGAGCAAAGAATTTCCCGGCTCAGTTATCGGGAGGAGAGCAACAGCGTGTCGCAATAGCCAGAGCCTTGGCGAAAAATCCGAAGCTTTTGCTGTGTGACGAACCGACCGGAGCACTTGATTATAATACCGGCAAACAGGTCCTTAAACTTTTGCAGGATACGTGCCGCAAAAATAAAATAACCGTGGTGGTGATAACGCATAACAGTGCGCTTAAAGCCATGGCTGATCGCGTAATAACCGTTAAAAACGGGATGATTACAAAGACGGAAATAAATGATAATCCTATGTCCATAGATGATATTGAGTGGTAATTGTGAAGAATAAATTATTTGTATCAACACTGAGAGAAATTAAACAAAGCCTGGGCAGATTTATGGCCATTTTGCTTATTGTGGCTTTGGGTGTCGGCTTTTTCGGAGGGTTAAAAGTAACTAAGCCCGCCATGATAAAAACGCTCGATGAATATCTGTCTTCACACAGATTTTTTGATTACAGACTTTTATCGACCATTGGCTTTGAAGAAGCGGATATCGACAAATTGAATGAGCGACTTAAGGATGCTTCGGGAGACGCCGTAAGTATCGAAGGTTCATACAGCGTCGACGCTCTGTGCCTGATTGCCGGTGAAGCCGAATTGCCGTACAGACTTCATGCCATTACCGATACCGTCAATCAACTGTATTTATCCGAAGGCAGGATGCCGGAGTCGAATAAAGAATGCGTTATTGATAACTACATGGCTTCCATCAAAATAGGTGACACCGTTGTCATATCCGACAATAATGAATCGGACACTTTGGATATGACCAAAGAGCATGAACTTACGGTAACGGGTATAGTCAGAAGCCCTCTTTATATCAATTTTGAGCGGGGAACCACCTCGATAGGTACGGGGTCATTGTCGGGTTTTATATATGTTCCCAAAGATGAATTCGATTCCGAGTATTATACGGAAAGCTATGTTTTGATGCACGCGGGTTCTGCAGACGGAGTGACAGGCAGATTCGGAGTTTATACGGACGAATATGACAATTATTCGGAAAGTCATTCGAAGCTGATAGAGGATACGCTTTCGGAGGTTATTAACGAAAGATTTGATGGACTTTTGAGCGATGCCGAAGAAGAAATTGCCGACGCACAGAAAAAGCTGGATGATGCTTCCGCTGAACTCGAAGACGGAAAGAAAGAACTTTCCGATGCGAAAAAGGAACTTTCGGATGCCGAGGCGGAACTTGATGAAAAGAGCACCTCATCAAAGAAAGAACTGGATGATGCATATAACAAATTAAAAGGTGCCGAGAGAGACCTTGATAACGCTGCTTTAATGTACGGCGAAGAAATGGTAGCTCCTCAGCGACAGGAACTGAAAAAAGAGTGGGCGAAATATTATGACGGCCTTAATACATATGAAACGGAAATAGCCGATGCCAATCAAAAGATTGAAGATGCCAAAGCGGAAATAGCCGATGCGGAAAAGGCGATAAAAGACGGCGAAGAAGAAATAGCCGAGCATCAAAAAGAAGTTGATGATGCGAAAAAGGAACTCGACGATTTGGAAGAGCCGGATACGTATGTGCTTGATCGAACTACCAATATCGGTTATTCGTGCTATGATTCGGATACTAACATTGTAGCTTCCGTGGCAAATGTATTTCCGATATTCTTCCTGCTGGTGGCCGTGCTTATCTGCATGACTACGATGAACAGGATGGTTGAAGAACAGCGCACACAGATAGGTGTATTGAAAGCTTTGGGATATTCATCACCGAAAATAATGGGCAAGTTTGTATTTTATGCAGGCTCGGCCGCATTAATAGGTTCTGTCGGCGGTTACCTGTTGGGCAGCAGATTCCTTCCGCAGGCCATATGGCAGGGCTATAACATCATGTACAATATGGGCCCCACCATTTCCTACAAATCCGTAACATATATTGCGGTATCTTCCATATGTGCTGCTTTATTGTGTTCTGTCGGGGCTGCATACTTTTCGGTTATTCATGAATTGCATGATGTGCCGGCCAATCTTATAAGGCCCAAAGCACCCAAAGCCGGAAAGAGAGTATTCCTTGAATACATTACTCCGTTGTGGAATCATATGAAATTTCTGCATAAGGTCTCTGCGAGAAATGTGCTTCGTTATAAAAAGCGATTCCTGATGATGGTTATCGGAATCGGAGGCTGCACAGCCTTAGTCCTGACGGGATTCGGAATCGGGGATTCAATCAAAGGAATAGCCAATCTTCAGTTCGATACAATTCAAGTTTATGACATGGCTGTCAGCTTTTCGGATACGTTGTCGGAGGACAAAAAGAATGAATTGCATCTGACGGAAAATGTCGAGGATATGGCATTCATGGATTTGACGTCGGTAGATATGGAAGGAAATTCCGTAACCAAGTCGGTTTCAATGCTGATTCCGGAAGATTATGACAGTTTGCTGTCATTCCTTAATCTGACAGATTATCATGACAAAAAGATGCTTCAACCGCCCGCTTTGGGGGAAGCAATCCTGACTTCGAACACGGCCGAAAAGATGAACCTCTCGGTTGGAGATACAGTTACGATTCATGATGATGACATGAATACGGCGACACTAAAGATAAGCGGAATCTGTGATAACCATTTTGCCAATTTCCTGTATTTGAACGAAGATTTTAAATTGGGAAAAAGAGATGGCGGGATTAACAGTGCTTGGATTAATGCAACAGACAATGTTGATGTGCATGTTCTTTCAACGGTTTTTGCCAAGATGGATGATGTAATGAATGTCACTGTTGTTCAGGATACAAAGGACCGTGTCGATACGATGATGACAGGTATGGATTTCATAGTGTTCGTTGTCATTTTGTGTGCGGCAGCATTGGCGTTTATAGTTCTTTATAACCTGACTAACATAAATATTACCGAACGTATTCGAGAGATAGCTACCATCAAGGTGCTGGGATTTTATGCAGGAGAAACAGCTCAGTATGTTTTCAGAGAAAACATGATACTGACGGCGGTAGGAGCACTGGTGGGATTACCCTTGGGAAAAGCACTTCACGCATTTATTATGTACAATATCCGTTTGGACATGGTTTCATTTAACACATACATTGCGCCGATTAGTTACGTATATGCCGTGGCGTTGACCTTCGGATTTGCAGTGCTTGTAAATCTGCTGATGGCCTTTAAGCTTCAAAAGATAAACATGGCCGAGTCGTTAAAATCGATTGAATAAGTTTGTGCGGGAGGTTTTACATTATTGAAATCCTCTATCGCGCATGCTATTATAAGTAATGTTCTCGGGCAGGCCCGGAACGTATTTCAGATTTGATATTTTGCAGTCTGACTGCAGTTTATTTTAAAGAAACGGAGATATTTGTTATGCCTTGGTGGGTTGTATTAATTATTGTATTGGTTGCGGTTGCTGCCGTAATAGCTGTTTTGTATTTCCTCGGAAAGAAAGCACAGAAGAAGCAGGAAGAACAACAGGCTCAGATCGATCAGATGAAGCAGACCGTATCGATGCTTATTATTGATAAAAAGAAAATGAAATTAAAGGATGCAGGTTTGCCGCAGCAGGTTTTGGAACAGACACCGAAGCTTATGCGTAATTCAAAGCTCCCAATTGTTAAGGCTAAGGTCGGACCTCAGGTATTAAGTCTGGTGTGCGATGCCAAGATATTTGAGGATGTTCCTGTTAAAAAGGAAGTTAAGGCTGTGGTTTCAGGTATATATATTACCGATGTAAAGGGACTTCACGGCAAGCAGGAAGTTAAGCCTAAAAAGAAAAAGAGTAAGTATGCGCAGTTTGTTGAAAACCTTCAGGAGAAGGCCGGCGCTACACCTATGAAAAAGAAATAATAGAAATTGTGTAAACATCCCTCCGTATTGATTAGTACGGAGGGATGTTTTATACTGTGTTTTGTATACAATTTTACAAGGATGTACAATATGCTTACACGAAAAGCTTACGCAAAAATAAATTTGAGCCTCGATGTATTAAGAAGGAGGCCGGACGGATACCACGAAGTCAAAATGATTATGCAGACGGTTGACCTTTATGATGAACTGTCTTTTGAAATCATTGATGACGAAAAGGCATTTACTGCGGGAAAATCCGATGAAACTTTCCAAACGTCCAATCCACACATTTTTATCACTTTTGATAATTTGCCGAAAGACGTTGATCTGGGCGATATAAATAAGAATCTGATATACAGAGCCGCTGCGGCTGTATATGAAAAATACAATATAGAAAAGTCCGTAAATATTACCCTTAAGAAAAACATTCCTGTGGCAGCGGGAATGGCCGGAGGTTCTACGGATGCAGCAGCGTGTTTTCGTGGGCTCAACGAGCTTTTGAAGCTCAACATGACTACGGACGAAATGTGTCAAATGGCAGTAAAAATAGGCGCGGATGTTCCGTATTGTATTATCGGAGGAACTGCTCTTTCCGAAGGAATAGGCGAAATACTGACTCCGATTGAAGCGCCCGCACAGTGTACACTCTTAATTGCCAAACCGGATATTGACGTTTCAACCAAATTTGTATATGAAAACCTGCATGTTGAAACGAGAACGAATCATCCGGATGTTGATGCAATGCTTGAACAAATATCAAATCAGGATTTAATCGGAACGGCAAAATGCCTTGGAAACATTCTTGAAGAAGTTACCGAAAAGGAGTATCCGATTATCAAAACAATAAAAGAAAAAATGTGTGATTGCGGAGCGTTGAATGCGCTTATGTCGGGTTCCGGCCCTACGGTATTCGGGTTGTTCACTTCGGATGAGGACGGAATGCAGAAAGCAAAACTTGCGGCAGAAACTATTAAGTCGGAAGGTCTGGCAAACCACATTTTTATTTCAAAATTCATTAATTAGTCGGTAGGAGAAGTGAATGCAAAGCGATTTTGATATTTACATGGAAGATTTTTTACCTCTTCGCGATGTTGTTTTTAATACGTTGAGGCGCGCCATACTGACGGGACAGTTAAAGCCCGGTGAAAGGCTGATGGAGGTTCATTTGGCCAATAAACTCGGTGTATCCAGAACACCGATTCGTGAGGCTATCCGAAAACTCGAACTCGAAGGCCTGGTAGTGATGGTGCCCAGAAAAGGTGCGGCGGTAGCCAAAATATCGGAAAAGAGTTTGAGAGATGTTTTGGAAGTTCGACGTGCTCTTGATGTGTTTATTGCGGAACTGGCATGTGAGAGAATAACAAAAGATCAGATAGCACGCCTAAAGAAGGCTGCGGATGACTTTGAAAATGTTACAAAGGATGAATCAAAGAAAAACGATACCGCATTCCTTGCCAAAGCCGATGTTGCATTTCATGATATTATCATCGAAGCTACGGGAAATACCAGATTAAAGTCACTGGTAAATAACCTGGCAGAGCAAATGTACAGATATCGTTTTGTATATCTGCAAAACAGCGATATTCACGATAATCTGGTCAAGGAACATTCGGATATTCTGAAGGCTATTGAAAAGAAAGATAAAGAGGCTGCGGTTAAAGCAGCAAAGTTACATATAGACAATCAGGAAGAAGCAATTATCAGTCACATAAGACATGAAAACGGAGGCGAAAATGTCTAGTCAGAGTTCTCCTATAGGAGTGTTTGATTCCGGAGTCGGCGGTTTGACCGTTGTAAAGGAAATCATGCACCAGATTCCTAATGAACGAATAGTATATTTCGGTGACACTGCCAGAGTGCCTTACGGTAATAAGTCAAAGGAAACCGTTGAGCGTTTCTCCGAGCAGATAGTCAGATTTTTGGATACACAGGATGTTAAAGCCATCGTAGTAGCCTGCAATACGGCATCAGCATTTGCACTGCCTTCTTTGGAACGCAAAGTCGGCATTCCGATTATCGGTGTAGTAAAGCCCGGAGCAAATGCTGCTTCGAAAGCTACCAAGAATAATAAAATCGGAGTTATAGCTACCGAGGGTACCATAAACAGCCGCATTTACAGCACCTATATCAAGGAACTCAATCCAAGTGCCGTGGTAACCGGCAAAGCGTGTCCTTTATTTGTTCCGCTGGTTGAGGAAGGATTGCTGGAAGATCCGGTGACGGATGAGATAGCACGCAGATATCTTTCGGAATTGATAGATATCGGTATAGATACTTTGATACTTGGATGTACTCATTATCCACTGATTCGAAAGACTGTGGGACGGATTATGGGTGACGGAGTTACTCTGGTTAATCCTGCTTATGAAACAGCGTATGAACTTAAGGAACTTTTGAAAAAGGAAAATCTGTTAAACGAGAGCATTCCTACGCTGGGCGAAGATACACACAAGTTCTTTGTTTCCGACGGCGCGGAGAAGTTCAAATCATTCGCAAACTCGATAATCAAGTACGGAATACTGTCGGCCAAAACCATCAATATAGAGGAATATTAATGGGAAACAACATAAGAATAACGGTTAAGGGAACCCAAAAGGGACCTGACGGGTCATCGGACAGCAATTCGCTTACGAGCGACGGAATGTATTTTCAACGCAACGGAAAACATTATGTCACGGTCGAGGACCCTCAAACCAAACAGAACGCAAAGTATAAATTTAACCATAGATTTTTGGAAGTGGTACGGAATAATGACCTGCAGTCGAAACTTTACTATGAGGCCGGAAAAGAGTATACTTCCAACTACCTGACGCCGTACGGAAGAATGTTATTTACGTTTTGTACGGATAATTACAGCATAGAAGAAACTCAAAGTTATATAAAAGTTAAGTTAGAATACCGGATAAAAAGTGACGGTGATGTCATTTCCGAAAACAGTACAACGGTATTTGTTGAGTTTGTTTAAGTTATGGAGGGAACATGAAGAAAATATTATCAATCATTTTGACACTTTCAATGCTTGCTTCGGTTATTTTCTGCGGATCATTTTTGACGGATGTTAATGCGCAGGCAGATGACGTAGCTATCAGCGTATATACGGGTGAAGTTATTCCGGCCGCCCAGGCAGTGGTTAGGCCTATAGCTGTAATGATGCCTACCGATAAAGCAGCACAGCCTTCGTACGGAATATCAAATGCAAAGGTCCTTTACGAGGTTATGGAAGAAGGTAACATATCGAGACAACTGGCAGTTATAGATGACTGGGCAGGACTCGAGAGAATAGGAAACATCAGAAGCTGTCGTGAATACTATATTCATCTGGCTACGGAATGGGATCCGATTTTGATTCATTTCGGCGGTGTTGTTTATATGAAGGACAGAATTTCAATGCCTGATATAGATAATCTGTCAGGTACATACGAGTACGGTGTGGGCGGAAACAGCCCCGGTTCCGGTTCGTTCTACAGAACTTCCGACAGAAAGGTACCGCATAATGCTTATATCGGCGCATCCGGAATCACAAAGGCAGCAACGAATCTGGGCTATTCTTTGACGATAAGGCCTCAGTACTATCAGCCTTCTCACTTTACCTTCAGCCCCGTTCCCAATACGCTGGAGCAATACCCTGCATTTGCTGTGGCAAACAATATAGACCTTTCCGGAATTTTCTCTTATACAAAGAGCTCCTTAAAGTATGATGCAACTACCGGAAATTATTTGAAATATATTCACGGCGCAGCTCAAAAGGATGGAAATAACGGACAGCAGATTTCATTTGCAAATGTTGTTATTCAGTTCACACCCTGGCAGAAACTTGACGCAAAGGGATATCTGGCATTCGCAACCGTAGGAAGCGGTGAAGGATATTTCTGCACAAAGGGTCGTGCGATTCATTGCACATGGACAAAGCTTGATGACCATACGCCTACCAAGTATTATGACGACTTCGGCAACGAGATTCTCTTCAATGTGGGCAAAACCTACATTGCTGTAGCTCAGCTCGGAAAACAGCCGAGTTTTTCATAAAACTTTCACATTTGAAAATGACATAGAATTAGAAAACTGTGTTAAAATAATTCATTAGAAATAATTATTCGGAGGAATTTATGAAAAAATTAGCAACTACACTTTTGGCAGTATCATTAGCAGCTGCCACCGTTTTGACCGGATGCTCGGTCGATGAAGCAAAGCTTCAATATTTAAAGGATTTTGATGCGACCAAGTATGTTGAATTGGGTGAATACAAAGGAATGGAGATTACCGTTCCGAAAGCAGACGAAGTAACGGATGCAACTGTTGAAGAAACCATTTCAACCATTTTGGCATATTATCCCCAGAGAGTAGAAGTAACTGACAGAGATACAGCCCAAAACGGCGATGTTACCGATATCAAATATGTCGGCACTGTTGACGGAGTGGAATTTGAAGGCGGTTCTGCAGACAGTTATTTCCTGACCTTGGGTTCAGGACAGTTTATAGACGGTTTCGAAGACGGTGTTATCGGAATGAAAGTCGGCGAAACAAAGGATTTGAACTTAAAGTTCCCTGAAGCATACGGTTCAGCGGATTTGGCAGGAAAGGATGCAGTATTTACCGTAACGCTTAACGGCATTTATACAGAAGAGGTTCCCGAGCTTACGGATGAAATTGTTTCGACAATCGATCCTACATTAAGCAACGTAGCCGAATTTAAGGAATCGGTTAAGGAATCCCTCATTGAGGATGCAGCCTCCATGAGAGAGAATGCTGTTGAGGAGGCAATCATCACTAAACTGAGTGAGATTTCCACCGTCAATTCAATCCCTTCGGGATTCAGTGCACGTGTGGCAGCAACTTTGATGGAAAATGTAAATGAAGCAGCCGCCAGCTATCAGATGGATCCTGCTACCATTGCTCAGTATTATTACGGTGTTGATCCCGAAAACTTCCAGCAGGGAATTAACGATTTCGTCAATAATACAGTCGGAGCCCAGTATATGATTATCGGAGCTATCGCAAAGAAAGAGGGTTTTGAAATCAGCGATGAAGAACTTGATAAGCTGATGCAGGAAGAAATCGACGAATACGGAGCTACATATACTCTGGATGAATATAAGGAAATTATCGGCGATTTGGAGTCTTACAGAGAATATCTGTTGGTTGAAAAGGTTGTGAAGTTTATAGCTGATAACGCAGTTATTAATGAAGAATAAAAAATTCCTTTTTGCAATTGCATTAAGTTTGTTTATGACATTTACGGGGTTAGTGGTAGTTGGCGTCATCGCGCATGCTACCACTATTTCTGATTTGGAAAAAGAAAAAAAGGAATTGGAAGCCAAAAAGAAAGAAGCCGAAAACGAAAAAAAGAAAAGTTCCGAGGCTTTGAAAAATGCAAATGCAAAGGCCGATTCCCTGGAAAACGAAATGGATTCCATCGAAGAGGAAATAGAAGAAACAGACGAGGCATTGGTTGAAACTTTGGCGGCAATTGATCTCATAAACGAAGAAATTGCCAAAAAGGAAGAAGAACTGAAAATTACCACGGAAGAATACAATCAGGCCGTAGCCGATGAAGAAGAACAATATAATGCCATGGTTCTGCGAATTAAGTTTTTGTACGAAAAAGGCGACTCGACGTATATTCAGCTTTTGTTGGAGGCCCAGAGTTTTTCCGACCTGATGAACAAGGCCGAATATATTGAAAAACTGTATGATTATGACAGAAGATTGTTGGTGAAGTATCAGGAAGCCAAACAAAAAACGCTTGATTTGAAGACATCCCTGGAAGAAGAAATGGATGAACTCGATGCTGACAGGGAGAGCCTAAAAGAAGAAGAGGAATATTTAAACGAAATCCTCGAAGAAAAGGAAAGCGAATACGAAGATTACGAAGCACAGCTAGATGCCGCGAGAGCAGAGGCTGCTTCGTTAAAGGCAAGTATAGATAAAAAGAATGCCGAGATAAAGAAGCTTGAAAGTGAAGCTTCGGCAAAGCAATCGCAGATTGACTCTGCAAAGAGTGCGCAAAACGCTTCCGGTGGAGCACAAAGTTCCGGAGCCAGTTCTACCGCTCCTTCGGGAGGCAGCAAATCATATAATCCGGCCAGCTCCTTTAATTCCGGAAACAAAGGTCAGGATATAGTGAATTATGCTGTTCAGTTTGTAGGTAATCCGTATGTTCCGGGAGGAACCAGTTTGACTTCGGGATGCGATTGCTCCGGATACATAATGCGAATATATAAGGATTTCGGATACTCATTGCCGCGAACCAGTACTTCGATGCGTACTGCCGGAGTTGAAGTATCATATGAAAATGCCAGAGCCGGAGACATTGTATGTTATGCGGGACACGTTGCACTTTATATGGGTAACGGACGAATTGTGCATGCATCGACACAAAAAACAGGAATAAAATACGGAAATATTAACTATAAACCGTTTATCACAATAAGGCGAATTGTATAGGTTTTGAAATCACTTGCTTGCAAGGGTGATTCATAGGTTTTGAAATCACTTGCTTGCAAGGGTGATTTCAAACCTATGGGTTCTCGGCTCTGCCGAGAACATACTGTAAATAGATTTTTTGGAGAAAAAATATGTCAGAAGATTTTAGAGAAGTAATTCCCGGTGAAGAATTGACATCGGATGAGGTTGATAATACCGAAGAAACAAAAGAAGAATTGGCAGAAGATTTGCAAACGGCAGAGGATGATTCCGATAACGATTCGGACGATTCGGATTACGAGAGCGTATGTTTTGTCTGCCGAAGACCGGAGTCGACGGCGGGTGCAATGTTTAAGCTCCCGAATAATATTTGTGTCTGCGAAGACTGCATGAGACGTACGATGGATACGGTTTCGCAATTTGATTATCAGGGAATGTTAAATGACCCTTCCATGCTTGATAATCTCACGAAAGACATGGGAACGGGCTTCCCCAATATCAGATTTGTAAATATATCCGATTTGCAGGGAACGGGAGGAATTCCCAAGAAGCAGAAAATCAAAAAGAAAAAAGAAGAAGAACCGATCGATTTGAAATCTATTCCTGCTCCTCACGAAATCAAAGCCAGACTGGATGAGTACGTTGTAGGTCAGGAACATGCCAAAAGAGTCATTTCGGTGGCGGTTTATAATCATTACAAGCGTGTTGCCACCGGACATACGGATGATATTGATATAGAAAAGTCCAATATGCTGATGATCGGACCGACCGGCTGCGGAAAAACATATATCGTAAAGACCCTGGCCAAACTTTTGGACGTGCCGTTGGCCATAGCGGATGCGACTTCATTAACCGAAGCAGGTTATATAGGCGATGACATAGAAAGTGTGCTGTCAAAACTGTTGGTGGCAGCCGACAATGATGTAAATAAAGCGGAACGCGGAATAGTGTTTATCGATGAGATAGACAAGCTTGCAAAGAAAAAGGATGCCAATAACAGAGATATTAACGGGGAAAGCGTCCAGCAGGGATTGCTTCGAATGCTGGAAGGCTCCGATGTTGAAGTGCCTGTAGGTGCTTCCAACAAAAACGCCATGGTTCCGATGACTACGATAAACACCAAAAACATCCTGTTTATCTGCGGAGGCGCATTCCCGGATTTGGATGACATTATCAAACAACGATTGAGAAAGCAAACGGGAATAGGCTTTGATGCCGAACTTAAGGACCGCTTCGATAATGATGAAAATATCCTTTCGCAGGTAACGAACGAAGATTTGCGTAAATTCGGATTTATTCCGGAATTTTTGGGCAGACTTCCGGTGGTATATACCTTAAAAGCATTGGATGAAGAGATGCTGGTCAAAATTTTATCGGAACCGAAAAATGCTATTTTGAAACAGTATCAAAAATTGCTTGAAATCGATGAGGTAAATCTTGTTTTTGATTCTTCCGCACTGCATGCGATAGCCCAAAAAGCCATGAAGAAGGAAACGGGTGCCAGG
Organism: Lachnospiraceae bacterium; assembly: GCA_045640905.1. GTDB lineage: Bacteria > Bacillota > Clostridia > Lachnospirales > Lachnospiraceae > JAILLW01. Next base: position 27,120 of record JAZUFW010000035.1, on the reverse strand, counting down.
GCCTTACGTGCGATTATTGAAGAGTTTATGCTCGATATCATGTATGAGATTCCGAAGGATAAAAATATAGGCACCGTAACAATTACGGCAGATTATATAAACGGAACCGGCGGACCGGTTATTGAAAACAGAATGTAAATCAGTCGTTAAAAGCAATAATTCTGGTGTTAAAACCGCAAGAATTAGGTAGTCTGGCTGTAGGGCAAGTGTTAAATTAATCATATGACTTTATAGATTATGGGGGTATTCAAATGTTTTATATTGGAATCGATTTGGGAACTTCTGCCGTAAAACTCCTTTTGATGGATGAGGCAGGTAAAATTTTGAACATTGCTTCAAGAGAGTATCCTTTATACTTCCCCAATCCCGGCTGGAGTGAGCAAAAGCCCGAAGATTGGTATTCAAATGTTATGGAAGGCGTAAAGGAACTTATCAAGGATTTTGACAAGTCCAAGGTTGCCGGCATTAGCTTTGGCGGACAGATGCACGGACTGGTTATTCTTGATGAAAACGATGACGTTATTCGTCCCGCATTGCTTTGGAATGACGGACGTACTTTCGAAGAAACCGATTATCTTAACAACGTAATCGGAAAGGACAAGTTGTCTGAGTATACTGCAAACATTGCATTTACCGGATTTACTGCTCCCAAGATTCTTTGGGTAAAGAATAAAGAGCCCGAGAACTTTAAAAAGATTAAAAAGATTATGCTGCCCAAGGATTATATTGCTTATAAGCTTACGGGCGTTAACGCAACAGATGTTTCGGATGCATCCGGAATGCTTTTGATGGATGTTAAGAACAGATGCTGGTCTAAGGAAATGTGTGATATCTGCGGCATAACCGTTGATATGCTTCCCAAACTTTACGAAAGCTACGAGTGCATAGGCACCGTAAAGAGCGAAGTTGCGAAGGAACTCGGAATTCCCGAGACTTGTAAGGTTGCAGCCGGCGCAGGTGACAATGCGGCAGCAGCAGTCGGCACAGGTACTGTCGGAGACGGAATGTGTAACATTTCGCTCGGAACCAGCGGAACCATTTTCATTTCTTCAAAGAACTTTGGCGTTGATAAGTTCAATGCGCTTCATTCATTTGCACATGCTGACGGTTCTTACCATTTGATGGGCTGCATGCTTTCGGCTGCTTCCTGCAACAAGTGGTGGATGGATGAAATAATAGGAACAAAGGATTACGCTGCAGAACAGAAAGACATTACCGACGATAAACTCGGAAACAATCATGTATACTTCCTGCCTTATTTGATGGGCGAGCGTTCTCCTCACAACAATCCCAATGCCAGAGGAACCTTTATCGGCCTCACCATGGATAACACCAGAGCAGATATGACTCAGGCCGTTTTGGAAGGCGTTGCTTTTGCATTAAGAGATTCGCTTGAAGTAGCAAAAGAATTAGGAATTAAGCTTGAAAGAACAAAGATTTGCGGCGGCGGTGCAAAGTCTCCTCTTTGGAAGAAGATTATCGCCAATGTACTTAATTTGAAAGTTGATGTAATTGAATCCGAAGAAGGTCCTGCTTTAGGCGGAGCAATGCTGGCAGCAGTAGCAAACGGTGAGTTTGCTTCGGTTGAAGATGCCGCATCAAAGATTGTAAAGATTGTTGATACTGTAGAGCCTACCAAGGAACTCGTAGACAGATATGAACAAAAATATCAACTTTTCAAACAAATTTATCCTACTTGCAAGCCTTTGTTTGATGTGATTAAGTAGAATACAGATGCGAATACAAAGCATCCGAAAGACACAGTTATTAATTTTTATTTAAAAATATAAGGAGGGTTATCAAATGATTAATTTACCTGAGATTAAGCTTGGAATGATTGCAGTCAGCCGTGACTGTTTCCCCATTGCTTTATCTGAAAAAAGAAGAAGCGCCATTAAGGCAGCTTTCAAGGGCGAACTTTATGAGTGCCCCGTTACTGTTGAAAACGAAAAGGATATGTTAAAGGCAGTAGAGGATGTTAACAAGGCTGAATGTAATGCACTTGTAGTATTCCTCGGAAACTTCGGTCCCGAAACACCCGAAACATTGATTGCAGAAAAGTTCGACGGACCTTGCATGTTCGTTGCAGCTGCAGAAGGTGACGGAGATATGATTAACGGCCGTGGCGATGCTTACTGCGGTATGCTTAACTGCTCTTACAACCTTGGCATGAGACATTTAAAGGGATATATCCCCGAGTACCCTGTAGGTACAGCTGATGATATTGCAAAGATGATAGCTGACTTCGTTCCTATCGCTCGTGCAATCGTTGGTGTATAGAACTTAAAGATTATTACATTCGGTCCTCGTCCTCAGGACTTCTTCGCTTGTAATGCTCCTATCAAGGGCTTATATGAATTAGGCGTTGAAATCGAAGAGAACTCAGAACTTGATTTGCTTGTTTCTTACAAAGAGCATGCTAACGATCCTCGTATTCCTGCTATTTGTGAAGAAATGGCTAAGGAAATGGGCGAAGGTAAGTATTATCCCGACCTCAATGCTCGTATGGCACAGTTCGAACTTACATTGCTTGACTGGGCTGAAAATCATAAGGGCGCTCGCAAGTATGTTGCATTTGCTGACAAGTGCTGGCCTGCATTCCCTTCTCAGTTCGGATTTGAGCCTTGCTACGTAAACAGCCGTTTGGTTAGCAAGGGAATTCCCGTTTCCTGCGAAGTTGATATTTACGGTGCTTTATCTGAATATATCGGAATGTGCGTATCTTACGATGCAGTTACATTGCTTGATATCAACAACTCTGTTCCTCAGTACATTTATGACGAGGATATCAAGGGCAAGTATCAGTACGATTTAACAGATACATTCATGGGATTCCACTGCGGAAATACTCCCGAATGCAAGATGTGCTCAGACCGTGCTGTTAAGTACCAGCTCATCCAGCACAGAGTATTGGAGCCTGCAGGATCAGACCCTGATATTTCAAGAGGTACTCTTGAAGGTGACATCGCTGCCAGCGATATTACATTCTATCGTTTGCAGTGCAATTCTGACGGCGAACTTGTTTCTTACATCGCAGAAGGTGAAGTTCTTGATGTAGCTACACGTTCATTCGGCGGTATCGGTATCTTCGCTATTCCCGAGATGGGACGTTTCTATCGTCACGTTCTCGTTGAAGGCAGATTCCCTCATCACGGCGCTGTTGCTTTCGGTCATTACGGAAAGCTTTTGTTCGAAGTATTCAAATTCCTCGGAGTTAAGAATATCGGATTCAATCAGCCTAAGGGTATGCTTTACAAGTCAGAAAATCCTTTCGCATAAGACATTAATTTTTAAGCCCGGACTTTTTTGTCCGGGCTTAATTTTTTTGTACAAAATCATCTAAAAATGTGGTAAAATTAAAAGACAAATTGTTAATTATGATAACATATGTACATCAATTTCAAGGAGGGAATAGTAGTATATGGGATTAGTTTATACCAATGAGAACTGTATCGGATGTAACAAGTGCATCAGAGAATGTAGTTGCATGGGCGCATGTGTCGCTACCGAAGAAAACGGACATGCCAAAATCGTCGTTGATGAAAAGAAATGTATAGCCTGCGGTGCATGTATTGATGCATGTGAACACAAAGCCAGAGAGTTCAACGATGATACGGAAAGATTTTTTGCAGATCTTAAGAAGGGCGTCAAGATTTCCATTTTGCTGGCTCCCGCATTCAAGGCTAATTACCCCAGCGAATATACCTCTGTTCTGGGTGGCTTAAAGAGCCTCGGAGTAAACAGAATAATCAGCACTTCATTCGGAGCTGACATTACTACATGGGCTTATCTTAATTATGTTCAGAAGTACAATTTCGTAGGAGGCATTTCACAGCCTTGTCCCGCTATTGTAGGATATATCGAAAAATATGCTTCACAGCTTCTGCCCAGATTGTTCCCGGTTCACAGCCCCATGATGTGTGGCGCTATCTATGCGAGAAAGGAAATGGGCGTTACCGATAAATTGGCATTCATCAGCCCTTGTATCGCAAAGAAGAACGAAATTGATGATCCCAATACAAAGGGAGTAATTTCTTACAATGTAACATTTGATCACCTGATGAAGTATGTCAGAGAAAATCACATTAAGGGTTCTTTTGCTACAGATGAAATCGAGTACGGTCTCGGATCAATCTATCCCATGCCCGGCGGTTTGAAAGAAAACGTATATTGGTTCCTCGGACGTGATGTATATATCAGACAGATTGAAGGCGAAAAGCACGTATATCGTTATCTCGACAAGCATAAGGATGAAATTGCTAAATGTACTAACAGAGAATTATTCATAGATGCTTTGAACTGCGGAATGGGATGCTTGTACGGAACAGCAGTCGAAGAAAGCCATGCCGAAAAGGATGACGCTTTATATGCAATCAGCAAAATTCAGCATGAATCTAAGTCAAAGGGTACCTGGGGAGAAAAATTAACTCCGGCTCAGAGACTTGCTAAATTGAACAAGCAGTTTGCAGATCTTGATCTTAATGATTACCTTCGTTCATATACTGACAGATCAAAGCAGTGCGAATACAAGGTTCCTTCGAGAACAGAACTTAACAATATCTATAACGATATGTTAAAGACTACTCCCGAATCAAGAAAGATTAACTGCGAATGCTGCGGATATGAAACATGTGAATTGATGGCTACGGCAATCTTTAACGGATTTAACAAGAAAGAGAACTGTATCCATTACATCAAGGCCGAAGTTGAAAAGGAAAAGGAAAATGCTATGTCAATGACTTCGGTTATCGAAAAAGAGCAAATGCAGACTCGTGATAAGCAGGAACTCATCGAAGAAACCGTTAATAAGGTAAACGGATTATTTGATGATTTGTATGCATCCGTTAATGCCATGAAAGCAGGTAACGAAAGCAATTCCAAGGGAACTGCCGATATTACGGCGGATGTTCAGAATGTTGCAGAGTTCTGTTCTTCATTGGATGAAGCAATGGACGAAATTTCAAACTTGCTCGAAGAACTCAACAACAATAATGCAGAGGTTGTTGCTATCGCCAGCCAGACCAACCTTCTTGCACTCAATGCCAGCATCGAAGCTGCCAGAGCAGGTGAAGCCGGCAGAGGATTTGCTGTTGTTGCCAGCGAAATCAATTCTCTTGCAGAGGATTCAAAGAATACGGCCAGCCGCTCATCAGCCAGCCAGAGCCGTGTTATGGAATCTATCGAAAAGGTTCGTAACGAAACAAAGAAGCTGCTTGATATTATCGGCGAAGTAAAAGAAAGAACAGTTGCTCTTTCAGATTCTACCGAAAAGATTACAGAATCTTCGAACGACGTTATTCGCGCCGCTGATGAAGTCAAGAATGCTCTTGAGATAATCAGAAATTAATAGAAATATTTGTAACACCAAGGAGTTTTGGGAATGCCGTCAATATCATCGGAAATAATATGTTTAATCATTGTAATATTTGTTTCCATAATGACGTACATGGATTCTGACAGGAAAGGTTCTCCTGTCAGAGTCGTGTTTTCCCGACTCCTGTTTTTTTCGATAATAAATCTTTTGTTGGAAATGTACGCTTCTTATTGCGCCGCAACCCCGGGAGTGATGACAGCCATGGGGCTCGTTGTATGCTTGGAAGCATTTGTACTCTCTTTGATGAGTGTATTGTTCTTTGGATTTTTGTTTGTCAAAAATCTGATTAATGCCAATCTTCCCTCTCAGAAAAAAATCGGAAATTGGACGGGAGTAATAGTATTTTTGCTACTGTTTACGATACTTTTTTCCCCAATCTTTTCCATCAGGGTTGATGGCGATTCGATTGTTTTTTCAAAAGCGATTTATCTGATTTTTGTGTTGCTTTTGATATACGAAGCATTTCTTGCCCTGCTTTTTATTCATTTCAGGAAATATATTAATCCCCAACGTAAAAAAATAGTTATATTGGCTTTTTCGGCGCAGATTTTGTGCTTCACGGTTCAGGTACTTATGCCGCATGACTTCATGGTATGCTGGGCTGTCTGCATTATGATTGTGTCTTTTTATCTGACTTTGGAAAATTCCGATGTTAAGTTGATTGAGCAGTTGAGCATCGAAAAAGAAAGAGCTGACAAGGCCAATTCCGTAAAATCGGATTTCATAGCGAACGTATCGCATGAAATTCGTACGCCTATTAACGCTGTTTTGGGAATGGATGAGATGATTCTTCGTGAGACCAACGAAGAAAACATCAGACAGTACGCTTATGATATAAAGACTGCAGCGTCGACCCTTCACGGAATCATTAATGAGATACTGGATCTGTCAAAGATGGAATCCGGTAAAATGGAGATTCTGCCGGTTAATTACAACATGCGCAGCCTCCTTAATGATACGATTAATATGATGCAGTTGAAGGCGGATGACAAAAATCTGACCTTTGTGGTTGAAGCAGATCCTGACATTCCGGCAGGTTATGTCGGAGATGAAGTCAGAATAAAGCAGATACTGACGAATATTTTGTCCAATTCGATGAAGTATACAAATAAGGGTACCGTTAAACTGTCTTTGACTGGTACACGAAATGACAACAATACGGCAGATTTGCACTTTGAAATCAGTGATACCGGTATCGGAATGAAGGAAGAGGATCTTGAAAAGATTGCTCAGGCATATGCACGATTTGATGCCGACAAGAACCGAAATATCGAAGGAACCGGTTTGGGAATGACTATTACGATGCAGCTTCTGGATTTGATGAAGTCGCACCTTGATATAGAGAGTGAATATGGAAAAGGAACTACCAGCTCATTTGTTATCAGCCAGAAAATATGGGACGATACAAATCTGGGAGATTTCCGTAGCGGCAAGTATGATCTGGCAGAAACGTATACATACGAGAAATCGTTTGAAGCACCCGAAAACAAAGTTCTGGTTGTCGATGACAATGCCATAAACAGAAAAGTATTTATCGGTTTGTTGAAACAGACCAAGTTAAAGATAGATGAAGCCGAATCCGGACCGGAATGCCTAAATATGGTTCGAAAGAATAAGTATGACATCATTTTTATGGATCATATGATGCCCGACATGGATGGTATTGAGACGTTCCATAATCTGAAACTGATTGAAGGCAATATGTCGAAAGATGCGGTGGTCATCATGCTGACGGCAAACGCCGTAAGCGGAGCCAAAGAGCAGTATATGGATGAGGGATTTGATGACTTTATGGCTAAGCCTATTATCCCCGAAGAATTGGAAAACATGATACGGAAGTATATTAAATGACACAGGCCCTGAGACTTGAAGTGGGATGTATGTTGGTTCTGTTCTTTATCATAATCAACTATTATTCCGCCAAAAGAAGAAAGACAAAAACTCATATTGTATACCAAGCGCTCACTGCTGTAGCGTTTGCAAACATTGTCCTGGATTTTTTGTTTGCATATTTTGTTTCGGCGCACGGAGTTGTGTATGACTGGATTAATAAGGGGTACCTTATTACGCTGGCCTTGTTTACGTGCGGATTTCATTTCTATTTGCGTGTTTCAATGTTTGCACAGCACATGGAGATTGAAACCAAAATCAGGAAATTCTGGAATATTCCGATACTGGTTGCGGCGCTCCTTGTTATTTTTAACAAAATCGAATATGTAGACGTGGGTAACTGGTATAACTCGACGGGATTTCCCGTTATCGTTATACATGTGACCATATTTGTCTATCTGCTGGACTGCGTATATTTGTTGCTGGTTAACTGGAAAAAGACTGATAAAAAATCTTTGATAGCTTCGTCGGTTTCCGTTCTCGGAGTGGGAATAATGATGCTGATTCAGTTGCTTGATTTTTACAATATTACTACAGCTGCTGCGGTTACATTCGGAATGTTGACATTATATGTTATTATCGAGAATCCGGACCAGCTGCTGATTGAACAGCTTCAGTATGAACGTGACCGTGCCAATTCGGCCAATGAATCAAAGTCGTCGTTTATCGCACATATTTCACATGAAATCAGAACACCGATTAATGCCATTTTGGGAATGGATGAAATGATATTGCGAGAGACCGGCGACGATCAGACCAAGCAATATGCATATGATATAGCGCAGGCTGCTCAATCTTTGTACAGCATTATTAACGATGTATTGGATATGTCCAAGATGGAATCCGGAAAGATGGATATATTCCCGGTAGAGTACAAACTGGAAGAGATGCTTTATGATACAATCTCGCTTATTAAGCCCCGTGTCGAGGCAAAGCAGCTTGATTTTTACGTAGAGGTATATCCGATGCTGCCTTCGTGCTTTTACGGGGACGATGTCAGAATCAAGCAGGTTTTGACTAACCTTTTGTCAAATGCCGTTAAGTATACTCACGAAGGATTCATTAAGTTATCCGTTGACGGTGAATTCAGAGGTGATCTGATGAACCTTCATTTTGAAGTAAAGGATACCGGAATAGGCATAAAAGAAGAAGATATAAATCGTCTGTTCATTGCTTTTGAACGAATCGAGGAAAGCAGAAACAGAAACATTGAAGGAACAGGCCTTGGTATGAACATTACCAATAACCTGCTTAGACTGATGGGCTCCCATCTGGAGGTACAGTCCGTATACGGAGAAGGCTCTATCTTTTCTTTTGATGTAGTTCAAAGAATAGTAAACAACGATTCAATAGGTGACTTTAATGCTTACGTAAAAGAACAGGATAAGCCGAATGCATCAACATTTACGGCACCGACGGTAAAGCTTTTGGTTGTAGACGACAATACGCTGAACAGACGAGTATTCAGGTCGCTTTTGCTTCGAACCAAGATTAATGTGGATGAAGCTGACAGCGGAATGAAGGCACTTAATATGATTGCAAAGGAAACTTACGATATTATTTTCCTCGATCATTTGATGCCTGAAATGGATGGAATTGATACTATTAACAGAATCAAGGCAGATACAACTCATCCTAACGTAAACACTCCTGTTATTATGCTGACAGCCAATGCCGGAAAAGGTTTGTACGAGCAGTATAAGCACTATGGATTTGATGCATATCTGGCAAAGCCGATATTCGGTAATGAGTTGGAAAAACTGATTAAGAAATTTATACCTTCTTATAAGATCATTACGGATCGAAAGAACGGAGAAGATCCGAATCTGTGGAAGGAGCAATTGCCTAAGATTCGCGGAATTGACTGGGCTGAAGCAATCAAGCATCTGCCTACCAAGGAGATTCTATATGCAACCGTGAAGGATTTTTACAAATCAATTCCTTCGGAAGCCGACGTTATGGATGCATATGTAGCAAACCTGGAAAAAGAGGATAATTCCGAATTGTTCAGGATAAAGACACATGCGTTAAAATCTTCGGCCGCATTATTGGGTATGGATATGCTCTCTGAAGGTGCCAAGGAACTTGAAATGGCCGCCAAGGAGAGAAATTTTGGAATTATCAATGAAAAATATCCGTATATGATTAATTATTACAGGTCTTTTGAAGAAAAGCTCAAGGTCCTGGATTTTGGTGAAGAAAAGAAAAAGACAGTTATTGACTTCCCGCAGGTTTTGGCGCTGCTTGAAATGGTTCGGTTGGAAATATTCGACATGAATAAGGCTAATGCCGATGAAGCAATAACTGAAATAGATGAGTACGAATATCCTGTTGAAATAACGGAGAATATCGAAAGATTAAAGGGTGCCGTTGACGAGGGAGACTCGGAACTGGTTAGTGAAATTGTTGACGAATTGCAAAAACAGGTCAGATTCCTAAGGGGATAATACAAATATTAAGAAACTGACGCACAGGTACACAAATCCCTGACTTCGTCCTTTGATATGCCCAAAACCACAGATAATTCGCCATAAAGAAAATCTTCGGCTTGCTTAAAGTATCTGGAGTCCAATGCTGTGACTTTAAATCCTTTAAGGAGCCGTTTTTCTTTACGCAAACGTATAGTTTTGATCAATTGAACCAAAGCTTTGGGATTACACGATCTGATTAATTCTTTATATGTTTTCTCCAAAGTTTTTTCATCTGCAATGGGAATTGTTTCGATGGAAGGAATAGACTTAATTAAGGCTTCGGCTTCGGATTTGCTCATGGCAGGGCGAACCGTACCGTCATCAACATCGGTAGGGCTGTAAACGGTACTGCCGTTAGAAAAAACAGGTTTAAGCAGGTAAAATTTACGCTCTTTGTCAATACCTTCCAAATCAAGAGTAGTAATACCCTCGACTTCGCAGATACCGTTATTTCCGCAAATAATATATTCACCTTTTTTGTACATATGACCCTCTCAGTCTCGAAAACCCCCACCGATTATATTATAGCACCTTTCTTTGAAAAATGTCAGAACACGAAAATCGTGATTTGAAAAAATCAAGCATTGTTTTTTATTTTTTTGTGTGGTAATCTACAAACACTTCTTTAGCAGGATCGTATATTTGAAATATATATGTGAACCATTTGGATAAGTATGCTTATTCGAATGGTTTGTTTCATATATGAAAGGATTTTTATGAAAAAGAAAATATCAATTCTGCTGGTTCTGATTCTGGCTTTCGGAAGTGCTTTCGGGATTAGCCAGGAAGCTTATTCTTCGGAAGCACATACAGTCTGCGAGTTCGCTATTACTCATGCCCATACGGGAGATTCCCTGACCGGTACCGGTTGCTACTCTGTTCCCGTCTATCATGTTCATAAAGGAAATACGGAAGAAGGCGGTGAATGCTATACGCCTCACTATCATGAGCATGAAGGCTCACCTTCGGAGGCAGGCGGCTGTTACACCGTTCCTCATTATCATGTACACACGGGTTCACCTATAGCCGAAGGGGGATGCTATGTCCCTAAATATCATGTCCATGACGAGAATTGTACTGTGTACAAGACCTGTTCCGTATGGAAGATACGCGGAGAAAAGCTGGGGTATCAAAACGGAACCTGTTATATTCACGGTTCGGATATAGACTACGTTACGTATCAGTTTTTTTATGAACATAAAAACTGCGGAGCACCGACAGGCTCAGGCTCGGAGCGATACTGTGAAGTATGTGGCTTTGAAAGCAGCTATACGCACCAATATCCCGTATATACCTGCAATCTGACGACCGAATCCCTTGAAGGTTATGTACTCGGTTGCAATATGACGGAAGAAGATATTGATTACTATGAAACTTCCTGCAATCTGGAGGGCACTATCGACAGGTATGATTTTACCTGCAGTAAAACCGAAGAAGACATAGACAGTTACGATATTGGATGCCCGTATGCGGAAAACCCGGTAGTCGGAAAGGTAATATTTACCAATGAAGGAAGCGGAACCGAAGTAGGTTTATCGGCCGAAATAGTGGATTTATCAAACGGAGAATATCAAATTGATGATTCGACCGTGGATATTTCCTTTACGGATTGCGAAGGGAATGTAATCGGAGACAATACAGGCTTTACCACGCCTGCTAACGGTAAATTCGAAATCCATGTTTCGGTGGACGTTCCGGGAACAAACGAAACTTCTTTCGAAGAAGTTATTTTGGTAAACAATGTATATACGCCTGCGCCGGATAACGGCTCGGAATCGGATAACTCAAATACAGATAATCAAAATCATGGAAATGAAGGCGACAATGAGGCGCTGTTAAGGCCTACGGCAAGTCCGTCACCGACTCCGGTTCTTTTGCCTGAGGATACAGATATTCATGATAATCATGACAACACAGGAAGCACAAAAAAAGCAGCAGACAATTTGGATATCTCGGAAGAGATAGTCTTGGAGGATTATCCATTGGAAGATATGTTTGAAGAACCGGTGACAGATACACAGATAAAGGAACTTCCTCTGCCGACGGCGATGGCCAAACCGATGGAAAACCTTGATATTAACCAATCCGATAAAGAAGGAGCATTTATGAAAGCGGTCAGAAAATGCCGAGAATTTATCAGTACTCCTGCCGGAAAGGTTATTACCGTGAGTGTGACTTCCCTGCTCGGAGCGGGACTGTTGCTTTTGCTGTTACTCTTTGTCCGGAATTGGGTGCCGGTATTTAATGAAGACGGTGAAGGCAGCAGACACTTTTTGGGTCTCGTTCATGTATCATTGCAGGACGGCGGATTTGAGATAGATATACCGCAGGATATATATGAAAAAGCTTATACCAATCGATACTATTTCTTTATGGGTATTTTTGCTTTGCTGCGGAATAAGGACAGTGAAATCATCGTAGCGCGCAAAGACAGGCGTCGTTCGGTTTCTCTTTCAAGCAATATGTCGGTGACACTTTAAGAAACATTGATTTTAGGCATTCTACGTGATAAACTCGCTTTATGGTTACTGTTAGTTTATGCATGATTGTCAAAAATGAATCAAAGGTTCTAAAACGTTGTCTTGACTCGATTGCAGACCTGGTTGATGAGATAGTAATCGTCGATACGGGATCTACGGACAACACAAAGACCATTGCCCATGCGTTCACCCCGAAGGTATATGATTTCGAGTGGGTGAATGACTTTAGTGCGGCCAGAAATTATGCATTTTCCCTGTGCCACTGTGATTACATTTATTCTGCCGATGCCGATGAGGTTTTGGATGAAGCCAATCGCAATGAATTTAAGCTTCTTAAAGAAAACCTTGATCCCGAGATTGAGATCGTGCAGATGTATTACGGTAATCAGCTTCATAACGGTACGGTTTATAATTTTGATAAAGAACTGAGACCCAAGATGTTTAAGAGGGTTCGTTCCTTTAAATGGATAGAAAGAGTTCATGAAACTGTCAGAACAGAACCGTTGGTTTTTGATTCCGAGATTACCATCACGCATTTGCCGATTAATAATCATTCTTCACGAGATTACGGTATTTTTGAAGATATGATACAAAAGGGCGAGACGCTTTCTCCGAGATTATTTGATTTCTATGCCAAGGAATTGTTTGTTTCCGGGGAACAGAGCGATTTTGCGAAGGCAGAAGAGTATTTTACGATGATAGCGGATGATGATAACACTTCGCCGGATGCACTCACGGACGCCATATGTATAGTAGTTAAGGCATCGTATTGGCGACGCGATTATCTGAAAATGTATAAATACGCCATGAAGAATGTGGCCGACAATCCCTGTTCGGAAGTATGCTTCATATTAGGTTCCTATTATGAAGAGATGAAAGAGTACAAGGAAGCTGCCATATGGTATTACAACGCAGCGTTTTCATGCCACAGCGTGCTGAATCTCAGATATGAAAAGGAATATCCCCTGCAAGGGCTTGCAGATGTTTATAATGAAATGGGGCTGTCGGAACAGGCGGCTGAATATGAAAGAATGTTAAACGAGGTTTGAATATGTCCTGGGAAGAAAATGTCAGAAAAGTAGTTCCTTATGTGGCCGGAGAACAGCCCAAAGGAAAAGTTATTAAATTGAATACAAATGAGTTTCCGTATGCACCCTCACCCAAGGTTTCGCAAAGACTTTGTGAGATTGCGGAAGCAGAAAAAGCAGATCAAACGTCCATGTTAAGGAAATATCCCGATATGGATGCAACCAAAATTGTTGACGCGATAAGCAAGGTTTATGATATTCCGTTTGAGAATATTTTTGTCGGAGTAGGTTCGGATGATGTTCTTGCAATGTCGTTCCTGACTTTTTTTAATTCCGATAAGCCCGTTCTGTTCCCGGATATTACATATTCGTTCTATGACGTATGGGCTGAGCTTTACAGAATTCCGTATGTTCAAAAGAAACTTGATGACAAGTTTTTGATTAATAAAAACGATTATATCGGTGTTGAAAACGGAGGAATTATTATTCCCAATCCCAACGCACCTACAGGAATCAGCGAAGATCCTTCGATGTTCGAAGAGATAGTAAAAGCAAATCCCGACAGTGTTGTTATAGTTGATGAGGCATATGTTGATTTTGGCTCCTCCAGCTGTTTGCCATTGATTAAAAAGTATGATAATCTTCTTGTGGTTCAGACACTTTCAAAATCACGTGCATTGGCAGGATTGAGAGTAGGTGCGGCCTTCGGTTCCGAGAAACTGATTAAGTATCTAAAGGATGTAAAGTTTTCATTTAACTCATATACGATGAATTATCCTTCTATTGAATTGGCTGCAGTTTCCATCCTGGATGTGGAGAATTTTAATGAGACCGTGGCGAAACTGATTTCTACGAGAGAAAGAGCAAAGAAGGAACTTAGTGCTTTGGGATTTATGTTCGGAGACTCAAAGGCAAACTTCATTTTTGCTACTCATAAATCGGTGCCGGCATCGGAAATATTCCAAAAGCTTCGTGAGAGGGACATTTATGTTCGTTATTGGAATAAAGACAGGATTAATAATCATCTTCGAATATCCATAGGCACGGATGCAGAGATGGATGAACTGATTAAAGCTTTGAAGGAGATTGTATGTTAAAGCACTACTTGATTATTTTTTTGATTTCGATGGTTCCCCTGATTGAACTGCGTGGGGCTATTCCTTATGCAGTCGGATTTATTGACGCGGGAGTTAATCTTAACCTGTTTTGGTGTTATGTGATTGCCATAGTCGGAAATATGCTTCCGGTTCCGTTTATTTTCTTTTTTGCCCGTAAGGTATTGGAATGGGGTAAAGATAAGAAAGTAATCGGTAAGTTTTTTACGTTCTGCCTTGAAAAGGGACACAAGGGCGGAGAAAAGCTTAAATCAAAGGCAGGCCGCGGTTTGTTTTGGGCACTTTTACTTTTTGTTGGAATTCCTCTTCCCGGTACGGGAGCATGGACGGGAACCTTGGCAGCTTCGATTCTTGATATGGACTTTAAGAAGAGCTCAGTTGCCGTTATGCTTGGAGTTATTTTAGCGGGAATTATTATGGGACTTTTATCTGCCGGATTGTTCGGCTCGATTTTTGCTTTGGCTAAATAAGGGCACAGACATGGAATGTTATACCGATTTTTCATATTTATATGATATGTTTATGGAAGATGTCCCTTATGACGAATGGACGGATTTCGTAGACGGGTTGCTCTCGTCATATGGAAATGATGTTAAAAGCATTATTGACCTGGGGTGCGGTACCGGTAATATTACGGAGCGATTGTTCAAAAAAGGCTATGAAGTAATGGGAGTGGATATTTCTGCAGATATGCTGAGTGTTGCTTCCGAAAAAGCTTTGATGAACGAATCGGATATTCTCTTTATCAATCAGGATATGAGAGAATTATCGGTTATAGACCGGGTTGATGCTGTGGTTTCATTGTGCGATTGCATCAATTATCTCATTACGGATGAGGATGTTTTGGAAACCTTTACGCATGTGAAGGACAGCCTCAAAAACGGCGGTATTTTCATTTTTGACTTCAATACCACATATAAGTATGAAACCGTAATCGGGGATACCACAATAGCCGAGAACCGAGATGAATGCAGTTTTATCTGGGAAAACTATTACAGCCCTGCAGATCACATAAATGAATATGACGTGACGTTCTTTACACGTATTGACGAAAAGAATCCGGATGTATTCAGAAGATTTAGCGAAACACATATCCAGAGAGGATATGATATTGAAGAAATGAAAAAGTTGGCCGAGTACGCAGGCTTTAAATATGTGGTTTCACTTGATGAAGAGACTCACAAAAGTCCTGACGAGAAGGCAGAACGTGTTTATATGGTTTTGAGAAAATGAGTGATTATTTAGTACGTGCTACAGCAGCAAATGCCCAAATCAGAGCTTTTGCCTGTACCACCAGAGATTTGACGGAACATGCCCGAAAGGCACACAATACTTCACCTGTCATGACGGCAGCCTTGGGACGACTGATGTCCGGTGCTCTAATGATGGGTTCCATGATGAAAAATGAACAGGACGTAGTCACGATTCAGATTCGCGGTGTCGGACCGGCCAAAGGAATTACTTCTTCGGCCAACGGCCACGGTCAGGTTAACGGATACGCGCTGTATCCGCAGACAATGATGCCTCCGAATGAATTGGGCAAACTGGATGTGGGCGGTGCCATGGGTGACGGCTATTTGCGCGTTATTAAGGATTTGGGACTAAAAGAACCTTATGTGGGTACCATTCAGCTGCAGACCGGTGAAATAGCCGAAGATTTGACATATTATTTTGCAACTTCGGAACAGACACCGTCTTCGGTAGGTTTGGGCGTATTAATGAATCGCGATAACACGGTCAGATGTGCCGGAGGATTCATTATTCAGTTGATGCCTTTTGTAACGGATGAAGTACTGGAAAAGCTGGAAGATAATCTAAAGAATATTAAATCGGTGACGCAGATTCTTGATGAAGGAAATACGCCGGAACAGATGCTACAGATTATTCTGGATGGCTTTGATGTTGAGATAACGGATACCATGGATGCGGAATTTTCTTGTAACTGCGATAAACAGCGGGTTGAGAAGGCGCTAATATCATTGGGACGCGATGAACTCGACGATATGATTAAAGAAGGTAAGGATATAGAGCTAAAGTGTCAGATATGCAATAAGGCCTATAACTTTACCATAGATGAATTAAAGAAAATAATAGCTAAATGCAAATAAAGGAGTCAAAAATGGATTATTCAAAGAAATATCAAAAACCCTATTTTATGCCACCCGTTGAGTGCTATGACTGGGTAAAAAAGGACACTATCGATAAAGCTCCGATATGGTGTTCCGTCGACTTACGAGACGGTAATCAGGCGCTGATCGAACCGATGAGCCTTGAACAGAAGCTAACATTTTTTAAACTCCTTGTAGATATCGGATTCAAAGAAATCGAAGTTGGATTCCCTGCTGCTTCCGATACCGAGTATCAGTTTATGCGTGCCCTTATTGAACGAAACATGATCCCTTCGGATGTTACGGTTCAGGTTTTGACGCAGGCCCGCGAACATATTATTAAAAAGACGTTTGAGGCGGTAAAAGGTGCTCCTCATGCCATTATTCATTTGTATAATTCAACTTCGGTAGCACAAAGAGAGCAGGTTTTCCAAAAGTCAAAGGATGAGATCAAAAAGATTGCCGTTGACGGAGCAAAAATGTTGCTTGATTTGGCAAACGAGACGGACGGTAATTTTTCGTTTGAATACAGCCCCGAAAGTTTCCCCGGAACAGAAGTGGAATATGCTTTGGAAGTATGTAATGCTGTTTTGGATGTATGGAAACCTACCAAAGAGAACAAGGCAATTATCAATATTCCTACCACTGTACAGATTGCAATGCCTCATGTATTTGCCAGCCAGGTTGAATATTTTGACAAGAACTTAATGTATCGTGACGGTGTTACTATTTCAATTCACCCTCACAATGACAGAGGTTGCGGTATTTCTGACGCAGAACTTGGTGTTCTCGGCGGCGCAGATCGTGTTGAAGGTACTTTATTCGGAAACGGCGAAAGAACCGGTAATGTGGATATTGTTACTTTGGCCATGAATATGGTTACTCACGGTGTTGATCCCGAACTTGATTTTTCTCATATAATGGAAATCAGAAAGGTATATGAGCAACTGACGGGCATGAAGGTTCATGAAAGAACACCGTATGCCGGTGACTTGGTATTTACGGCATTTTCAGGTTCACATCAGGACGCTATTTCAAAAGGTATGGCCTACAGAGAAGCCGGACTTTCCGGTGAACGCTGGACAGTTCCTTATTTGCCTATCGATCCCAAGGATCTGGGTCGTGAATATGAATCAGATGTAATCAGAATCAATTCTCAGTCCGGTAAGGGAGGAGTCGCATTCGTTCTCAAACAGAATTACGGTCTCACCATTCCCATGGAAATGCGTGAAGAACTTGGATATCTGGTTAAAGGCATTTCGGATGAAAGACATGCAGAGCTTTCACCTGTTGATATTTATGAGATCTTTGAAAGCTCATACATCAAGTTGAGAAAGACCTTTGATGTTACTTTTTCGAATTTCACGCAGGAATCCGAAGAAGAAATGTTTGTCCGCTTAACAATTAAGCATAACGGACTTGAAAAGAAAATATCCGGAGAAGGAAACGGTCGTTTGGATGCCGTATCCAATGCATTTAAGGAATACTTCGGAATCAATTATACTTTGAAGCAGTATGAAGAACACGCTGTTTCAATAGGATCTGCTTCAAAAGCTGCTGCATATGTAAGCATAGAATATGACGGAAAGCAGTATTGGGGCGTTGGAATTAATCAGGATATTATCAAAGCTTCGGTAGCAGCTTTGGTATCGGCAGTAAATAAAGTATTGTAATGCGGAGGCGGAATATGTCTGAAGAAAAGAAAGAAAAAAAGGGTTTTGTTAAGGAATTCAAAGAGTTTATTTCAAAAGGCAATGTAATGGATATGGCTGTCGGTATTATTATCGGCGGTGCATTCACGACTATCGTAAACTCTCTTGTTAATGATGTGGCTATGCCTTGTATAGCCAGGTTGACAGGCGGAATTGATTTTACCTTTATGAATATCGTTATGGGCGAAGGTGAGGAAGCTCCGATTCTGGCAATCGGTTCATTCATTATGAATGTAGTTAATTTCCTGCTTATTGCACTGGTAGTATTTATGCTTATTAAAGCTGTCAATAAGTTGAAAAAGAAGGAAGAAGAAAAGCCTGCAGCACCTACGACGAAGAAATGTCCGTATTGCTTTGAAGAGATTCCCATTGAAGCAACACGTTGCCCGCATTGCACGTCTCAAATTGAGGAATAATTTTTTAGTATGAAAAAAGCATTAAATGCAGTTTCCAAGATAGTATTCAGCCGATCGCTGATTATTATCCTTATGGTGGCTGCTCAGGCTGCTGTATTTCCGTTGTTGTATATTTACCTGGCTAAATATGCTCCATATATTATTGAAATATCAGCTGCCATAGCAACGGTATTCGTTGTTATAGTAATTAATAAAGATGAACCGGCCGAGTTTAAATTAACCTGGGTTGTGCTTCTTTGTGTTTTCCCTTTGTTGGGACTTTTGTTTTACATATTTGTTCAAAGCAACTGGGGAATGATCGGATTAAGGAATAAAGTTAATGCTGAGCTGGATTCCACCAAAGGAAAACTTTATACATCCGACGGAACAAAAGAGGCCATCAAATCCGAAAGGCCTGAGATTCAAAGATTCGCATACTATATGGAAGATAAGTGCTCTTATCCCATATATCACAACACCAAAGTAACGTATTTTCCTACCGGCGAAGAAAAGATAGAAGATATTAAAAACGAGCTTAAAAAAGCTACAAAGTTCATTTTTATCGAATATTTTATTATCGACAAAGGTGTGGTTTGGGATTCCATATTGGAAATTCTCAAAGAAAAAGCTGCTCAGGGTGTTGAAGTTCGCGTAATGTATGACGGACTGTGTTGCCTTCTGTTATTGCCGTATCAGTATCCGAATGAACTGAAGAAATACGGAATAAAGGCAAAAATGTTTTCACCGCTCGTTCCGTTCCTTTCTACCAATCAAAACAACAGAGACCACAGAAAAATTCTGGTTATTGATGGTGAAGTGGCTTATACCGGTGGCGTTAATTTGGCAGACGAGTATGCCAATTTAAAGGAACGCTTCGGGTATTGGAAGGATGTCGGAGTAAAGCTCGAAGGTCGTGCCGTAATGAGCTTTTCCATGATGTTTATGCAGATGTGGAATATATACGGTGATGAAGACCTGGAGTATGACAAGTATCTGGTAGAGCATCCCTCGCGGGCATTGACGACACATGACGGATTCGTTATTCCATACGGCGATTCACCTACTTCCCGTTATGAGACAGGAAAAGTAGTATATTCGGATGTATTTGCCCAGGGAATGCAATATATCCATATTATGACGCCGTACTTCATTATTGATCGAGAGTTTTTGTCGGTAATGAAATATGCAGGCGAAAGAGGCGTTGACGTCAAGATTATTCTTCCGTCGATTCCGGACAAGAAGATAGCGTACTGGATAGCCAGAACGTTCTATCCACAGCTTTTGAGTGCAGGAATAAAGATATATGAATTTTTGCCGGGATTTGTTCATGCCAAGATGATGGTTTCGGATGACATGATCGGAACGTGTGGATCGGTAAATCTGGATTATCGAAGCTTTTATCACCATTTTGAGTGTGGCGTTTATCTATATAACAATTCGGCTGTTGTCGATATGGAAAAAGATTTTATCAATACACTTGAAAAATGTCGGGAAGTCACTTACGAGTATTACAAACAGATTCCGTTGTATCAGCGTTTCTTCGGACACATTTTCAAACTGTTTGCACCACTTCTTTAAATAAAAAAACCTCTGCGATTTGATTATCGCAGAGGTTTTCCTATGTCTGATTTCTTATCCCATTGTTACTACAACATTTACTTCTTTCTTTGAAGGATCGAAAGGAATAATGCATCCGTCTACGGCATTTCCGTCTACAACCATGCTCTTAACGCCTTTTTCAACGTCTGAAGGGTTCTTAACTTCGATGTTGTATGTTGCTCCACGGAACTTACGAGTAATCTTGAAATCACCGAATCCGTGAGGTACGCAAGGATCAACCTGCAGTCCCTTATGTGTAGGATATACACCGAGGATGTATTGCGAAATATTGGTAAATGTCCATGCAGCAGTACCTGTTAACCAAGAGTTCTTTCCTTCACCGGGAATGTAGGCATCTGCACCTGCAACCATCTGACAGTATACATAAGGCTCTGTCTTGTGGATTTCGGAAATATCTTCGGTATATGCAGGACATGTCTTTTTATAGATTTCGAAAGCTCTGTCACCACGGCCGATTACTGTTTCTGCAATCGATACCCAAGGATTGTTGTGGCAGAAGATTCCGGCGTTCTCTTTATATCCGGGCGGATATGATGTGATTTCACCGAGTTCGAGATGATATACAGTGTAAGCAGGCTGCAGAATCATTACACCGTATTCGCAGTCCAAATGCTTCTTAACGGAATCAAGAGCCTTTTCGGCCAAACCTTCTTTGACACCGATACCTGCCAATGAACAGAAACCGTTTGATTCAATGAAGATTTTTCCTTCTTCACATTTGCTTGAACCGATGGGATTGCTGTATGCATCGTATGCACGAACGAACCATTCACCGTCCCAACCGTCTTTAAGTACGGCATCGTACATAATAGCTACTTCTTTACGTGCGCGTGCAGCTTCTTCGGTATCACCGAGCAATTCTGCCAACTGTGCATATTCTTCACCGTATTTAACGAACATTCCTGCAATAAATACAGATTCTGCAACAGGACCTTCCGAAGGACCGAAGCATTGGAAACTCTCACCGGGATGCTCTGAGAAACAGTTAAGATTCAAACAGTCATTCCAGTCTGCACGTCCGATCAAAGGAAGATTATGAGGTCCCTTGTTATTAACAGTGAAATCAAATGATCTCTTAAGGTGCTCCATCAAAGAGGTAGCAACGCTCATATCATTGTCGTAAGGAACGGTTTCCTTAAGGATTGAAATATCGCCTGTTTCACGAACGTATGCGCTGACACCGGCGATAAGCCACAAAGGATCGTCATTGAATCCTGAACCGATATCGGAATTACCTCTCTTTGTAAGAGGCTGATACTGGTGATATGCCGAACCGTTCTGGAACTGAGTTGAAGCGATGTCGATGATTCTTTCACGAGCACGCTCGGGAATCAGATGAACGAAGCCCAAAAGATCCTGGTTGGAATCTCTGAATCCCATACCACGGCCGATACCTGATTCGTAATATGAAGCCGAACGAGACATATTGAAAGTAACCATACACTGATACTGGTTCCAAATGTTAACCATACGGTTAACTTTGTCGTTGTTGGATTCAAGAGTGTATATACTAAGGAGGTTATCCCAGTACTCGTTTAATTTGGCGAATGCTTTCTCAACATCGGCATCAGACTGATATTTAGCAAGCATCTTGTTGGCGGGAGCCTTGTTAACGATGCCCTTTGATTCCCATTTGTCATCATCGGGGTTCTCGCAGTAGCCTAAAACAAATACGAAAGACTTTGTTTCACCGGGATTCAAAGCTACGTTAATCTGATGAACAGCTACAGGCGACCAACCGTGTGCTACCGAACCGGTACAAGCACCCTTTTCGAATACTACTTCGGGATCGTGGTTGTCATGGTATGCACCTAAGAAAGCATCTCTTGATGTATCAAAACCGTCGATAGGTGTGTTTACGGAATATACAGCGTAATGGTTACGTCTTTCTCTGTATTCCGTTTTGTGATATATTGTCGAACCGATAACTTCAACTTCACCTGTTGAGAAGTTACGCTGGAAGTTCTTCATATCATCATCGGCATTCCAAAGACACCATTCTACATAAGAGAACAAAGTGATATTTTTAGCAGATGAAGTTTCGTTGGTTAACTTAATCTGACTGATTTCACAAGTGTCATCCGTAGGAACGAATGAAAGAACGTTTGCTTTAATACCGTTCTTTGATGAAGCCCATTTTGAATAACCGATTCCGTGACGGCATTCATATGAGTCAAGTTCTGTCTTTGTGGGCTGCCATCCGGGGTTCCATACGGTATCGCCATCCTTAATGTAGAAATACTTACCGTTAATATCAGCAGGTACTCCGTTATAACGATATCTGGTCAGACGCAGCAATTTTGCATCTTTGTAAAAAGAATAACCACCCATTGTATTGGAAATCAAACTGAAGAAATCGTTTGATCCGAGATAGTTAATCCAAGGTAACGGGGTTTTAGGTGTTGTGATGACATATTCTTTGTTAATGTCATCAAAAAAACCAAATTTCATAGTCTCTTCTCCTTTTTTGATAGTTTTGCCAAGCAAAAAAATTATATAAAAAAAATATGCCCTTTGCAATGATTTTCAGTCACTAAAATATAAGGATTTTCCGCGAAATTACACGTTTTCCGGGTATGTTTTCCATGGTAAACATACACTGCGTCTATAAGAAAACGATTTTCTTTACCGACTCAAAATTTGTTGAAAATATGAGCGGGAATTGCTAAAATTTTGTGCATGGAAAAATTTGAATTGATAGCTCCCTGCCATTTTGGTTTGGAGTCGGTGTTAAAAAGAGAAATAAATGATTTGGGGTACGATGTTACCAATGTTTCCGACGGTCGTGTTTCATTTGAAGGTGATGCCGAAGCGATAGCGTACGCCAATGTATTTTTGCGCACGGCAGAAAGAATACTGATTAATGTCGGTACATTTACGGCCTGTACGTTTGAAGAATTGTTTCAGCAGACAAAGGCGCTTCCGTGGGAAAGATACATACCTTCCGACGGCAAATTTTACGTAACCAAGGCATCTTCCGTAAAGAGTAAACTGTTCAGCCCTTCGGATATACAATCCATCATGAAAAAGGCTATGGTTGAAAGGCTGAAGGAAGTGTATCATCTTAACTGGTTTGAAGAGACAGGAGATGTTTTTCCTATCAGAGTATTTATTCATAAGGATGTCGTGACGGTGTCATTGGATACTACGGGCGATTCGCTGCATAAACGAGGATATCGAAAGTTGACGGCAAAGGCCCCCATAGCAGAAAACCTGGCAGCAGCCCTTATTATGCTTACTCCATGGAAAAAAGACAGAATTTTGGTAGATCCTTTTTGCGGCTCGGGGACTTTTCCGATTGAAGCAGCCATGATGGCGGCGAATATCGCACCGGGAATGAATCGAAACTTCACGGCAATGGACTGGAAGCATATAGTCAATGCCTCAGCGTGGAAGAATGCCGTTGAAGAGGCCAAGGATATGATGGACGTCAATATAGAAACGGACATTCAAGGTTATGATATAGATGATGAAATGGTAAAGATAGCACGTGCCAATGCCAAGATGGCGGGCGTGGATCACCTGATTCATTTTCAACGTAAAGAAGTGTCACAGCTATCACATGCAAAGAAATACGGATTTATTATTACCAATCCCCCTTATGGCGAGAGATTAGAGGAAAAAGCGAAATTGGCTCCGCTTTATAAGGAAATAGCCGATAGATACAAATCTCTTGATTCGTGGTCTTTGTATATGATTACCTCCTATGAGGACGCTGAAAAGACTATGGGAATGAAAGCCCAGAAGAACAGGAAAATATATAACGGTATGTTAAAGACGTACTTTTATCAATTCCCGGGACCTAAACCTCCGAAGAAGGATCATTCGGATAATGATAAATAAAAGTAAAAAAACAGCTCTATATTGTGCCGCATACTGCACTATGGCAATGGCCGCCATAGTGTATTTCGGTGCGGGCAAATCCATAGAGATTTCGGATGTCGGGCAGGATGAAGTTGTTATTGAAAAGACAGTTGACTCAGTTGGTCAAACAACTGACAGTAACGATGTCCATTTTGTTAATGAAGATTCGGAAACAGAATTTTTGGCGATTCCTTTACCAACCGGGACGGATCCTCAATCCGTGACCATCGAAAACCATTATATGGAATCGGAATTACATATTTCTTTGAAAATCGAGGACAGTACCTTTTACAAAACTCATGCACTTTGGGGCAACAGAACCAATGTAATCGCAGGACATTATGAGGAATTGGAAGACGGAGTCGAACTCGTTTTGTTAATAGACGGAATATTTGAATACAGAACGGTTTTGGAAGATGATACACTGTATGTCAGCTTTAATAACCCCAAGGAGATTTATGACAGAATTGTCGTAATTGATCCTCTGCGCGGAGGGGCGGATAACGGAGTGGTATCCGGTGAACTCTATGAAAAAGATATTGCATTGACGGTAGCCAAAAAACTGAAAGATAAATTGGATGCCTCAGATATCAAGGCATACTACACCAGAATGGATGATGTTAATCCTACGGAAGAAGCCAGAGTCAATCTGCCGAACAAAGTAAAGGCCGATATGTATATCAGATTATCGTTGGATTATTTTTCGGACAGCTCAGTGTATGGCATTACCTGCATATACAATGATGAATATTTTATTCCCGGCTTCGGAAACGTTGAATTATCGGATGCCGTAGAGAAGAATGTTGTTACTGCGGTAAAGGGAAAGGCGCTCGGCTTAAAGAGTACCGAAAAAACGGATTATGCGCTTATTCATTCGCAGGTTCCGTCTGTAACGCTAAAAATGGGATGTTTGTCAAATCACCAGGAAGCCATCTTACTTGGAAAAGATGATTATACGGAAAAGCTGGCACAGGGAATTTACGATGCAATAGTATCGGTTTATGACGATAAAGAATAGAGTGTTTGAAACGGACACATAAAAGGAGACTTCATGGATATCGTATTTGCAACAGGAAATAAAGATAAAATGCGTGAAATATCACATATGCTTGAAAATGTGGTAATTGACGGTGAAAAGGTCAGTATTTATTCGATGAAGGAAAAGGGCATCGATATTGATATAGAAGAAAACGGAAAAACCTTTTTGGAGAATGCCCTTATTAAGGCAACGGCTGTTTCGCGCCTTCTGCCTGACAGCATCGTGATGGCTGATGATTCCGGACTTGAAGTAGACTACATGAATAAGGAACCCGGAATATATTCCGCCAGGTTTTTAGGTGTCGAGACACCTCATCACGATAAAAACATGGAAATATTGAAACGCCTAAAGGATGCCGAAGGCGATGAACGCTCAGCCAGATTTGTATGCTCGATAGCTATTATTTTACCCGGAGGAAAGACTCTTTCTGCGGTAGAAACGATGGAGGGGCGTATAGCGTATGAAGAAAGAGGGAAGAACGGTTTCGGATATGATCCGATTTTTACCGTGTACCCTTACGACAGGACTAATTCGGAATTGGAACCGGATGAGAAAAATGCCATTTCGCACAGAGGAAAGGCATTACGTGCGGCAAAGGAATTGCTGGAGAAAGAATATAAGTCATTATGAAGGTTGTGATTATTTCGGATACGCATCGATGTAATGATAATTTTTCCAAGGTGCTTAAGAACGAAGGAAAAATAGATTTGCTGATTCATTGCGGAGATGTTGAGGGAAGCGCATATTATTATTCCGAGGCAGCAGGATGCAAGAGTTATTTTGTAGCCGGGAATAACGATTTTTTTGATGATTTGCCCGCGGAGTGTGAATTTAATATAGGAAAATATAAGGTATGGCTGACACACGGCCATTCATACTATGTTTCCGTTAACAATGAATTTATTAAGCAGGAAGCAGCCCAAAGAGGCGCCGACATCGTAATGTACGGACATATTCATCGTCCGTTAATTGACTGCTCTCACGGGGTGATTGCGATAAATCCGGGAAGCCTAACCTATCCGAGGCAGGAGGGCAGACGTCCTTCATATGTTGTTATGACTGTAGATAAAAAGGGTAATGCCGGGTTTGAAATAAAATACTTATAGTAACATTGAAAAAATGCTTGACATATTTTGGATGCTCCCATATAATGATACTTGCGTCTGTGAGAAGCCGAGACGGGGTGTGGCTCAGCTTGGCTAGAGCACCTGCTTTGGGAGCAGGGGGTCGCAGGTTCGAATCCTGTCACCCCGACGATAAATTTAATAATGACATGCAGGTGTGGTTCAATGGTAGAACATCAGCCTTCCAAGCTGAATACGTGGGTTCGATTCCCATCACCTGCTCTCTTACATCAAAAACCCTCAAGTGATACTTGAGGGTTTTTTGATGTAACGGAGCAAGCGCGTAAACCGAACCCATGGGTTCGGTCTCCGCTTCGCTCCGGTCGGCGCAAAGCCGAGGTCCACTGGACCTCGTGCGCCCCATCACCTGCTCATGAAATGCTATGTAATATTTCAACAAGTGGCCGTAAGCTAAATATTTCCCCGAAAAATGAAGTTTTCGCTATATCGGCGAAAAATAATCGGCTAATATCATTTCAAACAGGATTAGCAAGCTAAATATTTCGCCGAAAAAAGAAGTTTTCGCTATATCGGCGAAAAATAATCGGTTAATATCATTTCAAACAGGATTAGCAAACTAAATATTTCGCCGAAAAATGAAGTTTTTGCTATATCGGCGAAAATGATGATTTAGATGGTATAGAAAAGGCATAGGTGGCTCGGGAAGAGCATCTATGCCTTGTTGCTTTTTAATACTTATAAGCCATTTCATTTACGATGTTAGTTGTTTCCGTAAAGCTCTGCCATTTTGGCGGGTCCGTACCAATCAAAATTCAAATCGATAGGTGCTCCTGCGGGAATGGTAATTTCCTGCTTTTCGTGGTTCCACTTATACTTAAATACAAACGTTACGTTCTGCGCTGATTTGGCAGCAACCTTTTCCATGAATGCTTTCGGGAA
>JAZUFW010000034.1:0-3888 GCA_045640905.1 Lachnospiraceae bacterium | reverse complement strand
CTTTTTCAGCCGGTTTCGCAAGTTTTTTCGGGAAACGGATCACGGATATGTCGTTATTCGTCAGCATTTTCTATGACCAAGGCTCTGGA
Organism: Lachnospiraceae bacterium; assembly: GCA_045640905.1. Classification (GTDB taxonomy): domain Bacteria; phylum Bacillota; class Clostridia; order Lachnospirales; family Lachnospiraceae; genus JAILLW01. The sequence continues at coordinate 3,799 of JAZUFW010000034.1, read as the reverse complement.
GCCGACACGCAGGGGCTATCGTATAGTCTCACACGTTGGGAAAGTTGTAATTAAAGCTGTAAAGGTTCTTTCCAGTGACACTTTGTTATTATCAATAGATGATATACTGCTGTTTAATAATTTAATTCTTGTTGAATGTCTTGAACAAAGCACATTTATATTCAACATATTTGATTTATGTGGAAATAAAATAAGCGCATTTGGCAAAATAGGTCGTGCTGAAAATGAATTCTCTGATGGAACGGGCCTGTGCGGACAATATGATTTTAAGACTATTGTTGTTAATGATGTAAATTCTGCAGCAATAAAATTTATTGATATACAATCCTCAATTGAATCCAATCAATGTATTGTATCAAACAAAAAACCAACCTCACAAAGAGTGCTAAATGCATCAGTAATAAAAGACTCTTTAATGGTGTTTGAGCAAGAAACTCTTGATAACTATGAACTAGTAATAAGATCTATTGATAATAGAAAAAACGACAAACAAATAGAGTTATATAAACCGACAAACAATCCATTCAGCAAGTATCGTAGTTTTATGAAAGCAAATAGTGAAAAGCAAATAATTGCATTAGCTATGAGCCGTATGAATCAGGTTAATTTCCTTTCACTGGAAAGCGGACAGAGGTCATCATGCTCTCTATATCAGGAACCTACATACCCCGATAAAAACGATGATAAAAAGATGGTTTATTATTGCGACATAGCAGCATCAGATAATTTTGTTTATGCATTATATATGAATCAAACTTATAATGAATCTTATGAGGTTGAAAAACCGATGGAGATACATGTATTTACTTGGGATGGATGTTTCTATAAAAAAATATGTGTTAACGAATCTATTTGTAGATTATCTGTTGATTCAAATGACAAAATAATGATTGCAAGGGACATTAATGACAATGTCTATAAATATTACCTCTAAGCTATATGAGCTCAAGTATTCGATTCATATTATTCTTTTTACCAGTTGTAATTTGTTGATAATTATATATTTATAAACTTTTTAACGAACTATTGTTATATATAAAATTATTCTAAAGACAATATGAAACGTTATTTTTCCCCCTTTTGTTTTCTTTTTATGATTGCAACACAATTCTCTTGCACAGAAAAAGAACTTGATGATAATACACCTATTGTAACGGGCTTCGATCAATTTGTGGAAAATGATGAAGCTTTTGAAATAATAGATCTAAATATCATTGAATTGTCACCAGAAAAAGATGTTCTCCTGTCTAGTATAGAACGTGTAGCATTTACGGACTCTATTATTATCGTTAAATCTGATCATAATCTTTTTTCTTTTGATCTGAAAGGAAAGTTTCTTAATAAAATCGGTAATAGAGGACGTGGTCATGGAAAATATGTTGACTTATATTCATTCTTTATAGATAAAGAAAGGAAGGAAATCTGTATAGTTGATCAATATTCGCGTTCTTTTCTTTATTATAATTATAAAGGATTGTTCTTGCGTAAAGAAGTGTTTGAAAGCAATGATTATTGTATGATGCAAGCTTCAGTTTATTTGGGCTCAGACAAAATGTTATGTCAAAATTATATTTTGAAAGATTTTAAAAATTATCTCTTTTCTGAGTATGATATTCAAAAGAAGACATATTACAATGTGATGCCGACTAAACTAAAGACAATTAATACAGCAGAATCATTTGGTGGCACATGTTTCTCCGTTAGGAAAGACGACATTAAATTAATAGCACCTTTCGAGAATACCATTTACAAATATAAAGAAAAAAATACAGAGCCTTTTCTAAGAGTTGATATACCTAAAAGTAGAAGAATACCTAAAAGAACAATAAAACAAATTATAAAAAAAAGGTCATTTAATTTTTTCTCAAAAGTACAGTTGTTTACAGAGAACTATTTTGCCGGTTTTAATGACATATTTGAAACCGACGATTATATTTTTTTGAATGAATTACCTGGTGCAACTTTCTTCATTATTAATAAAAATAAAATGACTGGAACCTATCATGAGTTCCTTCCTGCTTTTGATGAAGAAAAAGAAGAGCAAGAGAGATTCAAGACAATGCCGTTGATTAACATAAGAATGTCAGTAGATAATAAACTCGTTGGTTTTGGGGATTATTGGACCATGGAACGATATTTTTCTCTCTTTCCGGATGATTGTTGCGATAAATGGATGATATTATTCAAGGATTATTTCAATCATTTAGATAAAGAGTCTAATCCATGTCTGTTATTATATGAATTATCATTAAAACAATAGTTCGTTAGTTTTATAGAAATCATACTGCGGCTCTGACGCCGTAGAACAAAAGTTCTTTGAAATCAGTGTTATTAAATCTCATGTCCGCATGTTTTCCGGACATGGAAATAAATCGCTCCACCATTGCAGCGTTGTGCAGCAGGGTTTTGGTCGAACCCACCGAAAGGTCCATTCCCTGCTGACTGGCAAATGCCTTGGCGATGTTGACAGATGTAAGGGAAGCGTTGAAAGCGAACGAGAGGGCTTGGCTGTTTCTTGCCTGGCAGTGCGTGAGACCCGGGAATTGCTTGGCATCGCGAAAGACGAACTCCAGTTGGAAACGTGTTTTGTAAATGTCAAAGATGTCTTTCGCCGACATACTGGTATCTGTCGAGAAGAATACCTTGCGCACCTGGCGCTTCTTATCTGCATCTTCGCAGTCAGCTATCACGACTCTGACATCACGGTCCAGGCTGATGGCATTGACAACCGCCGAGAACAAAGTGTATGACTTCATGTCAACCGGCACCTGCTCCCGAACGAAGACTGACATGTCAAGGTTCTTGAGGTCAACCCTTCCGGCATACTTCTGCGGTCTTCCGCGCTTGTGCAGTTTGGGACCTGTATGAAGATATCTCAGACGCACGTCATCACGGAAACGGCTTACAAGGTCAAAACCAAGACTGTGCACACCTGTGACAAAGCTTTCCTTGGAGAAGTAGGCATCTGCAACAAGAAGTTTGCACACCGACAGCAGCTGTTTGCAGTTGCGTGTGAGCATCCTCAGATACCACCCGGTAAGAGAATCGGGGTCATCCATGCCCTTGGTGCACTTGGGCTTGCGTCCGCGTTTCTTTCCGGTGAACGTCTGCTCCGCCTTCAGGAAGACCGCATCCTTTGCGTCAGCATCAACTGACCCATAGTTTGTTCAAGGAAGGTGCGGTTGAATGAGAACCAGTCAAACGGCTTCTTAAAGTTCTGACGGAAGCGGCTCTCACACGAGCATCCACACCTCGCCATTCGGGTGAAGTTGAGCCGTCCTGTATGAGTGAGAAAAAGTTCCATTGTCTCGATGAAGAATGATTGGAAGGATTTGCCTATATTTGCTTGACTTTTGAGAGCTGTCGCAATCAGCTCTCTGAGCTGGGTAAGTGGTCTGATATTCATTTCGTAACTTATAGTGTGGTAACTACTAAATTACTGAATATCAACCATTTATCCAAATTATTCAAGCAAAAATATCATACATTAATAACACTTTTTTTCAATCTTTGTTCTACTGCCGTAAAGTTGTCAGCTGATGTAACAAAAACGGACTGTTGAACTTGCAAATAATTGATAACTATACATTTATAAACTTTCTAACGAACTATTGCTCTATATCTTAGGAATTGTAGGATAAAACTGAAACCTTGGTCCCGGCAAGTAAAAACAGTATCGTCATTAATCAAAGCAAAAGCATTTCTATGAAAAAAACCAGTTTGTTGGCAGCCGCTCTTTTAATATGCAATTATGCATTCGCCCAGTATTCTTTGAATGACTGGAAAATAGATGAAAAGG
>JAZUFW010000033.1:0-16458 GCA_045640905.1 Lachnospiraceae bacterium | reverse complement strand
GATATGCAAAAATATGCAAAGATATGCAAGGTAGGAATTTGAATTAAGTATTGAAAAATATTGAAAACAATGGATTTATAAAGGGATTTGGATATGATAAAAGTGCTTTTTGCTTGCTGGGGCAATATTTGTCGCAGTCCTATGTGTGAATATATGATGAAGGATTTGGTACAAAAAAGACACATAGCCGACAAATTTCATATTGAATCGGCTGCGACTTCTACCGAAGAGATCGGAAACGGGGTATACCCGCCTGCGAAGAAGAGATTAGCAAAGGAAGGAATAACCTGCGAGGGTCATCATGCAAGGCAATTGAGGCGTGATGATTATGATAAATTTGATTATATTATCGGAATGGAAGACTTAAATACCCGATATATGTTAAGAATATTAGGAGGAGATCCGGAAGGAAAGCTTTACAATCTTCTTAATTTTACGGGACATCCGAGAGCTATAGCCGATCCTTGGTATACCGGAGATTTTGATACGACATATGATGATATTGCCGAAGGGCTGGAAGCCTTTTTGCATCATTTGGGAGTAACTGAGGATTAATGAAATTGCGTTTTTGATTCATGAAGGGATTTATATGAAAGATAACTTTGTCAGATTTGATATGGCGAAGCCACCTGTTTCATGCAGATGGTTTTTGAAACCGATAGCTTGGGGAATAGTGTTTCCGGGAATTTTGCGGCATCGTACCAAAATAAATAAAGTTGGTATGGAAGGGATAAAGCCGCCATATATTTTACTGGGAAATCACAATGCATTTTTTGATATGAGTGTGTCATCGGCTGCTACGTTTCCGCATTTCGGAAATTACGTGGTAGCAATAGATGGATACATAAAAAGAGAGTGGCTTCTTCGCAATATCGGTTGCATTTGTAAGCGAAAGTTTACCTCGGATACTCAATTAATCAAGCATATCAGAACGGTAATAAAGAATAAAGGAATAGTGGCACTCTACCCTGAAGCGAGATATTCGCTTTGCGGAACAACGGCACCTTTGCCGGAGTCATTGGGGAAACTCTGCAAAATGATGCAGGTTCCGGTTGTTACGCTAATCACGCATGGAAATCACATTAACCATCCGTTTTGGAACACCAGGCATGAACGAAAAGTACTTAACAACGAAGCAACCATGAAGAGACTTTTCAGTGCAGAGGATTTAAGGAATTGCAGTGTAGATGAAATAAACGAGAAATTGGTTAATGAGTTTCAGTATGATGACTTTAAATGGCAAAGAGAGAATAAAGTAGTAGTCGATTGCAAAGATCGTGCTGTCGGACTTGAAAAGATACTGTATCAGTGCTCGCATTGCAAGACAGAATACAAAATGCGTTCCGAGGGAATACATCTGCATTGCGATGCATGTGGCAGAACCTGGGAGATGACGGAATTCGGAGAGTTGAAGACCGAAGACGGACAGATTGAGTTCTCGCATATTCCGGATTGGTACGAATGGGAAAGAGAGAATGTAAAGCAGGAAGTAGTTTCCGGAACATATTCATCCGGTGAATTGCCTGTTCATGTTGACAGCTTGCCAAATGCCAAAGGCTACATTCGCATTGGGGAAGGAACCATGATACACGATATGAACGGATTCCGGGTAACGGTCAAAGACAAGGACGACGATGTCCATACTATGGAAAAATCGGTTCCGTCCATGTATTCATGTCATGTAGAATATGAATACTTGTTTAAGCACGGAGATTGTGTGGATTTAAACACGTTGGAAGATACGTGGTATGTTTATCCGAAAAAGCTTCCTTTTTCGGTAACAAAGATGGCTATAGCCACAGAAGAATTGTATTATGAATATAGGAGAAAAATGGGACGCCCGTGCAAAGCAGGGCTGGCATAAACGCTCAATAAATACGGTGCTATGAATAAATCGCTTCTATACAAAGGAATATCCGGACAAACGTTGAAAATCATTGCAGTAATATCCATGATTTTTTCGCATGTTGCATGGGCGATTTTTTATCCGTTATGCCTGAAAACGCGTAGTGAAAGCTATAAGGATGTATATATGATTTTCCAGGAACTGGGCAGAATGGCATTTCCCATCTTTTGTTTTCTCTTAACGGAAGGATACTTTCATACAAAAAATAAGAAGAGATTTCTTAATCGTCTGCTGATATTTACGCTTATTTCCGAGATACCTTTTGACTTGTTTTACGGAGGAAAAATATTTATTCCGGAACACCAAAATGTGTTTTTCAATCTTTCTTTGGGGCTCCTGGCAATAATGGGTTATGAATTATTTGTAAATTCCGATTTCTTTGCAAAGAGAAAAGGTTTTGTAAAACAGCTTTCTTTCTTTTCATTAGGAGTTACAATATCCTTCCTCTTTGGAGACAGTTTGAATCTGTTAACGGTGGAGTGGATGGAAAAATTACTTCATAAAAACATAACCGTACTCGGTTATACTTTTCGCTATTACAGCGGCTATTTTTTCTTACTGTCGGTAGCATTCGGAATAGTTTCACTAATTATTCTTAATCTTTTGTCTATGAAGAAATACGAATGGATGGTGTACTGCGAGCATTTTTTCCCGGTCGGAATTTGCGTAATATTGGGAGGAATCTTAAGGGCCGACTATCTTTCTTTTGGTGTTCTGATTATCTTTCTTTTCTATATTTTTAAGAATAACAGATATTTGGGAACAGTAGTGACTTGCCTTGTCCTTTGTCTGCTGTCCTTTTCGGAAGTAACGGCGCTCTTTGCCGTGCCGTTAATTCTTTTGTATAACGGAACCCGTGGCGGAAAACAAAAGTACTTTTTCTACTTGTTTTACCCGGTACATTTGATATTATTATTCACGGTAGCACAGATTTTTTTGTGATAGGGGGAATTAATATGTGGTTTGTTTATACTGTTTGCTCGCTTTTGGCATGGGGTGTCGCTGACCTTTTTTATAAGAAGGGTGCGAATGAAGAAGATAAGTACAGTCATTTGAAGACTTCTTTGGTAGTAGGAATAGTGATGGGATTACATGCGGTGTATACGTTGTTTGCCCATAATATTTCATACAATCCCATTAATCTTTTGATATATCTTCCGGTTTCTTTATTTTATATTTTGTCTATGACGGTTGGGTATTTCGGCTTGAGATATTTGGAACTGTCTATTTCTTCTCCGATACAGAATGCTTCCGGAGCAGTATGTTGTATATTGTGTCTTATTTTTCTCGGCGAAAAACTGGATGGAATTACCGGAATCGGCGTAGCTTTGGTTTGCGTCGGAATGCTGTCTCTGGGAATATTGGAAAAAATAGACGCCGACAAAATGTCAAAGAATGCACAGAAAAAATACAAAATAGGTTTTGTAGCTATTACAATACCGATTATTTACTGTATTCTGGACAGCTTGGGTACTTTTTTTGACGCTTATTATTTGGATGATTTTGCGTCGACTCCCCTTATCGGAGTTACGGAAGAAACATTTGAAGACGTCGCAAATTTGAGTTACGAATTTACTTTTTTGATTTGTGCGATACTGATTTTTGTTTTTCTCAAAGTAAAAAAGCAAAAGGTTCAGATACCTAAACAAAAAGATCGTTTATTGGCAGCAGTATTTGAAACGGCAGGTCAGGCAACATATGTGTATGCGCTGAGTGCAAATCCGGCTGTAGCGGCACCGGTTATTTCATGCTATGCATTAGTGTCTCTGATACTGTCTCGTATCTTTTTAAAGGAAAAACTCTCGGTATTTCATTATGTTGTTATTGGGGTAGCGATGGTAGGAATAGCCATTTTGGGAGCAGAAGGATAGAAGTATGAGAGCAAAAGTATTGATTGATAATATTTCAAAGGATGAATCTCTGTCGGAGTGGGGATTGTCGATAATCCTTGAAGATGAGAGCAAAAAGATATTGTTGGATACGGGAAAATCGGGTAATTATTCCGTAAATGCCGAACGATTCGGGATTAATCTTGAAGATGTGGATTATGCTGTTCTTTCCCATGCACATTACGATCATGCCGACGGGATGGATGTTTTTTTTGAAAAGAATAAGAAGGCTAAATTTTTTCTTAGAAATTCCGGAGAAGAGAACTGCTATCGAAGAATTGTTTTTAAGAATAAATATATTGGAATAAAAAAGGGAGTATTGGGGACATACAAAGACAGAATAGAGTATGTAACCGGTGACTTTGAGATATGTAAAAATGTTTACCTGATTCCTCATAAAACCGAAAACCTTGGTAAAATTGGGAAAAAAGCAAAGATGTATATAAAGAAGGGAAGAAGGTATATTCCGGATGATTTTTCACACGAGCAGAGCCTGGTGATAAGAACAGATAAAGGACTGACCATTTTGAACAGCTGCTCTCATGCAGGAGTGGACAATATTATTAATGAAGTTATGAATACCTTTCCCGGGGAGAAAATATATGCCTATATCGGTGGCTTTCATTTGTTTTTAAGTTCGGAAAAGGAAGTGCGGGATTTGGCCAAGAGAATAAACGAAACAGATATTGAAAAAATATATACGGGACACTGTACCGGGGGAAAAGCATTTAATGTTCTTAAGGAAGAACTGGGCGAGCGCGTAACGCAATTGTATGTTGGATTGGAAACAGAATTATAAGGTTTCCTTAAAGTGATTTTTGATTGCTTCGAATGTTTCGTCGGAGATAATATGCTCCATTTTGCAGGCATCTTCCAAAGCGGTGCTTTCATCAACACCGAGATGTATCAAAATATTCGATAGGATAGTGTGCCTTTCATATATTTTACGGGCAACTTCTTCACCTTTTTCGGTGAAAGTAATATATCCATCCGGATCAACATTTACATAGTTTCCTTCCTTGAGTTTTCGGATTCCGATACTGACAGAAGGTTTTGAAAAGCCCATTTCACGAACTATGTCTATGGAACGGATAGCGCCTTTTTGTTCTTTCAGTTGAAGGATGGTTTCAAGGTACATTTCCCCTGATTCATATATTACTGACATAGAGTTACTCCTTTTTTTTATTTTATCACATTTTGTGTATAATACCTGTGATATATTTGTAATGAAAATAATAAATGAGGGTTGATATGAGATTAAGAAATATTCCCGGGGCCAGAGACGTTATAGCCGAAAGTGAATACGTGATTCACGATTATAAGGAAGTAAAGGGAAAGTGGAACGAAGTTTTCGGAAACGATAATCCCATAAGAATCGAAGTCGGCATGGGAAAAGGTCGGTTCATTTACGAACTGGCTGCATTAAATCCGGATGTCAATTATGTCGGAATTGAGAAATTTTCAAGTGTACTTTTGCGTGCGATTCAAAAGCAGGAAGAAGCTCCGTGTACAAATTTGAGATTTATCAGAATGGAAGCCGAGAATATTATAGATGTATTTGATAAAGATGAAGTAGACAGGATTTATCTTAATTTTTCGGACCCATGGCCCAAGGACAGACATGCCAAGCGCAGACTTACTTCACGTGTTTTTTTGGATAGGTATGATTCTTTCCTGAAAAGGGACGGGGTTATTGAGTTTAAAACGGATAATCATGATTTGTTTATGTTTAGCCTGGATGAAGTAAATGAAACAAAATGGATTCTGGACGCCGTAACATACGACCTTCATTCCGATGCAAAAATGAATGAAGGAAATATTATGACCGAGTATGAACAACGATTTTCCGAAATGGGAAATCCTATTTATAAATATATTATTTCGAGATAGAGGTGATTTGCTATGGATATGATATTCGAGCGAAAATTGGCGATTCCTATGGAAGTAAAAGAAATGTATCCTTCCACTAAGGAAATAAAAAATACAGTCAATGAGCAGATAGAAGATATCCGAAAAATTATGGACGGACGTTCAAAGAAAATTCTGTTGGTTATCGGTCCTTGCTCGGCCGACAATGAAGACAGTGTTCTTGACTATGTAAGCCGCCTTCGAAAAATACAGGATAAGGTAAGTGATGTGATAATGATGGTTCCGCGTGTATATACAAATAAGCCGAGAACCACGGGAGAAGGATATAAGGGACTGCTTCATCAACCCAATCCAAACGAAAAACCTGATTTGTTTAAAGGCATTATTGCAACACGAGAATTGCATATGCGTGTAGTGAAAGAAACAGGTTTCGCTACGGCCGATGAAATGCTTTATCCGGAGAACCATAAGTATCTGGATGACCTGTTGGCTTATGTAGCTGTCGGAGCACGTTCGGTAGAAGATCAACAGCATAGATTGACTGCCAGCGGAATCGGAATACCGGTTGGCATGAAAAACCCTACCAGCGGAGATACATCGGTAATGCTTAACGCGATATTGGCGGCACAAGGAGCTCATACATTCATTTACAGAGGATGGGAAGCTCATTCAAACGGCAACCCGTATGCTCATGCCATTTTGCGAGGATATACCAATAAGCATGGTGAAATGCTTCCGAACTATCACTATGAGGACTTAATAAATCTGTGTGAAAGTTATGATAAAAAGGGATTATCGCATCCTGCAATAATGATAGATGCGAATCATGCAAATTCAAATAAGAATCCATATGAGCAGCCGAGAATTATTAAGGAAGTTCTCCACAGCATGAGATGCAATGAGAGTATTAATTCACATGTAAAAGGATTTATGGTGGAAAGTTACATAGAGGACGGTGCGCAACAGGTTAACGGCGGAAAGTACGGACAGTCCATTACCGATCCTTGCTTGGGATTCGAAAAAACAGAAAAAATGATTTACGAGATAGCAGATAGCATTGGACGTTAATATTAAACCCGAACAACTGAAAAATCTGGATGTAGAAGCAATTTCTTCAAAATCGGTAGTTCACCGGTACCTGATTGCGGCTTCTTTATGCAAAGAAAAAGTCAGGATTACCACAAATATCTTTTCGAAAGATATGGAAAGTACCTGCGCTGTATTAAATGAGGCCGGTGCCGATATTTCGCAGGAAGCAAATGCTTTTTGCGTGAATGGAATGATTCAAAAGGGAAACAGACTGGAAGCCAATTTCAAAGAAAGCGGCTCAACAGGCAGATTTTTGCTTCCCCTATTGACCTGCTTCTACGATGAAACCTTGTTTGAGGGCGAAGGCAGACTGACTGATCGACCGTTTTTCCCTTTATGTGAAGCTTTGAGAAAAGGCGGAGTTGAAGTACAGGGAGATTACCTGCCTATCAGAACGAAGGGACATTTATCTTCGGGGGATTTTCGCATAGCCGGAGACGTATCCAGCCAGTTTATTTCGGGATTGCTGTTTACACTTCCTTTACTTGACGGAGACAGCAGAATACTGTTGTCTTCTCCTTTGTGTTCAGCTCCATATGTTGATATGACGATAAAGGTTCTTTCGGAATTCGGAGTTTTGGTAGAGCGTATTTCTGACGGCTTTTATATACCGGGAAATCAGCAGTATACATCACCGGGAGATATCATAGCAGAAGGTGATTGGTCAAACAGCGCATATCTATTGGGAATCGGAGCACTTTCCGGAAAAGCGGTAGTCAGAAATCTGTCTGATACGAGTTTGCAGGGCGACAAGGCGATTATTGATTTGCTGAAACGTTTTGGTGCTTTTGTGGACAAAAAGACAGAGAATAATATAATCTGCTATGAGGTTGCCAAGCGAGACTTAAAGGGAATCGATATTGATATTTCCGATATTCCGGATTTGGCTTTGGCATTATCGGTTTTGGGGGCTTCGGCCAACGGGACTACTGTTCTTTATAATGCAGAACGGCTAAGGCTTAAAGAAAGTGACAGAATAAAGGCGATAGAGTATCTTTTAAATGCCATCGGTGTGGAATGTCGGATTGAGAAAAAAGATAATCACGAAAATATAGTTATTAAGGGCTGTCCGAATAAAGAGTTTGTACACGGAATTGAAATAGACAGCTTAAATGATCATAGAATAGTGATGGCAGCAGTTATGATATGTGCTTATTCCGGACAGGAAATCATCATTCATAACGCGGAGGCAATTAATAAATCATTCCCGGGATTTTGGGACATTTTTAGGTGAGGAATATGAGTTTTTCTTTAGGAAATAAACTGAAAATCAGCGTTAGCGGAGCTTCTCATTCGGAAAAGATTTGTGTGAAAATAGAAGGATTGCCTGTAGGTGAAGAAATAGATATGACTAAGGTCAGAATGTTTCTTGACCGCAGAAGAGGTGGGACAAATCCATATTCCACACCGAGAAAGGAAGAAGATATACCAATTATTACTTCGGGATTGGTTGAAGGAACAATTACAGATTCTGTCTTGGAAGCAGAATTCTTAAATAAAAATGTCAAAAGAGAAGATTACAAAAATATCAAATTCGTTCCCAGACCTTCGCACGGTGACTATACTGGATATGTAAAATACGGACCGTCAATGGATTTTTCAGGAGGAGGTTTCTTTTCCGGACGAATGACGCTGCCCATGTGTTTTGCAGGAGCGTTGGCACTTCAGTTGCTCGAAAAACAGGGAATTTTGATAGGTGCACACATCTCATCCATAGGAGATATTTGTGACGACGACTACTCTCCTTTGGAAGAAGATTTGGAGGTTATCAGTGAAAAATCGCTTCCTGTATTAAATGAAGAACAGGGAAAACTGATGGAGGAACTGCTTGAAAAAGTCAGATCCGAAAAAGATTCCATAGGCGGAGTGATTGAATGTAAAGTGGTCGGAATTCCCGCAGGAATAGGAGACCCGATATATGATAGTCTCGAAAGTAAAATAGCATATGGGATGTTTGGAATTCCCGCGATTAAAGGAATAGAGTTTGGAAAAGGATTTAATATAACAAAACTTCGCGGAAGTGAGGCTAATGATCCTTTTCATATTGTTGATGGCGAAGTGAAGACAAAGACAAATAATTCCGGAGGAATTCAGGCCGGGATCAGTAACGGAATGCCGATTTTGTTTAAAGTAGCCGTAAAGCCGACTCCTTCAATATCAAAAGAACAGGATTCGGTTGATTTGGTAACAAAAACAAATTGTAAGCTTACTATCGCCGGCAGACATGATGCCTGTATAGTACCCAGAGCTGTTCCGTGTGTGGAAGCCATGTGTGCGTTGATGCTTTATGATGCGATGACAGAGGAATGATATGGAAAAATTGGAAGACGTAAGACGAAAAATTGATGACGTCGATGCAGAATTGACAAGATTATTGGTAAAGAGATTTACATTGACGGATGAAGTCGGAAGAATTAAGCGTGAAGAGAATGTAGGTGTTGTACAATCCGGTCGTGAAAATGATATTTTGGACCGGATTGGTGAAAGCGTTTCGGACGAATATGCATACAGCATAAAAGAAATATATCGCAAGATTTTTGAACAATCGAAAGAAAGACAGAGCAAATTGATTAATGAGTGAATACGGATTACTGGGGGAGAGCTTAAAACATAGCTTTTCCCCGATTTTGCATAGTAAATTGAATAATAGTGATTACGAGATTGTGGAAATATCCAAAGACAATGTGGACAATTACCTCAAAAGCGCCCCCTTTTCGGGGATAAACGTAACAATTCCGTACAAGCAGACAGCTTTCAAATATTGTATAGCCTCTGATAATGCCAAAACTATCGGTGCCGTAAATACATTGGTCAAAATAGACGGACAACTGTACGGATATAATACGGATTATTTAGGATTTACTTATCTGCTCAAACACGAGGGAATTGATGTTTTCGGAAAGAAAGTAGTTATTCTGGGCAGCGGGGGGACTTCAAGAACAGTATGTTTTTCCGTAAATATGTTGGGAGCAGCTTCAGTTGTTGTTTTGTCCAGAAACTCCGGTTCGTACGAAATAGAGAATTGCAATAGCGTGACATTTATGTCATATGAAGATAAAGAGCAGTATAGTGATGCGGATATATTGATAAACACGACGCCTGTCGGAATGTATCCGAATAATGAGGATTGTCCGATAGATTTGGAAGTTTTTTCCAATTTGTCGGCAGTTGTGGATGTTATTTATAATCCTTTGCAGACGAGACTTGTTTTGGAGGCAAAAAAACGCGGCATCGTGGCGGTAAACGGCCTGCTGATGCTGGTGGCACAAGGATATTTCAGTGAAAGACTGTTTTTCGGAAAAGATACGGCGTTTGATGAAGAAGCGAAAAAGACCATAAATGAGGTAACGCAGAGTATTTTGTTTTCAAAGAAAAATATAGTATTGATCGGAATGCCCGGAAGCGGAAAAACCTCTGTCGGAAAGATAATATCTGAAAACCTTGGAAGAGAATTCTATGATTCAGACCAAGTTTTTGAGGACAAATTCGGTATTTCGGCCGGTGACTGCATAGTGAAATACGGAGAAGATGATTTTCGAACGAAGGAAAGTGAAATAATCAGAGAATTGTCTCAAAAAAGCGGAGTAGTTATTTCAACGGGGGGAGGTTCTGTTATCAAACCCTGTAACGTAGATTATCTAAGAAAAAATGGGACGTTTGTATATTTGAAACGCCCGATTGAAAAACTGTCTTCGGAGGGAAGACCCTTATCCGGCTCCATAGAAGCCATCAAAGCCCTGTTTGATAAGCGAAAAGCAATATATGAAGAAGTGAGTGACATATCGGTAGATGTCGAAGACGATGTATCAAAAACAGTAAATAAACTTATGAAAGAGATGAGACAAAATGAAAATCCTGATAATTAACGGACCCAATATAAACATGATCGGAATCAGAGAACCAAACATATACGGAACCGACAGCTATGATGAATTGGTCAAACAATGCCTAAACAAAGGAAAAGAAATAGGTGTTGAAATTGAAGTTTTTCAGTCTAACCATGAAGGTGAGATTATTGACAAAATCCAGAATGCATATGGAAATACTGACGGTATTGCCATTAATGCCGGCGCATATACTCATACCAGCATTGCGATTATGGATGCACTAAAGGCAGTCAGCATTCCTACTGTGGAAGTACATCTGTCAGATCCTTCAACGCGTGAAGAGTTTAGGCATATCAGCTATATAGGATTGGTAGCTTTTGATAAAGTGGTCGGAAAAGGTATTTCGGGATATTCGGAAGCGATATCTTTATTATTTGAGAAGCTAAAATAGTGCAAAACAAGCCAATTTTGTGATAAAATGTACTCGGGAGAATGATTTTTATATCATTGATGGTGTAGGGTTATGAATGAACAAAAGAATGTTTTTTCTTTGTTGTACAAATTTATTACAAAAGATATAGCCGCTGAGAATGAGTCCAAGCGCTGTATGGTCATTATCAGATTTCAGTATCTGTTCCTTTTTGCGTACTGTCTGATTACCATGATTTTGGCCGGTTCGTCATTTCTTAAGGGAAGCATGCTTTTCTGCATCGCTTTTGCCATAATCTTTGTGGGTGTATTTTTTATTACGTATCATTCTAAAACAAGAACATCGTTATGGGTGTTTATTTTCTTCATGCTTCTGTGGATGACTTCTTTCTTATACTTTTTCGGATGGGGAATCGGAACACAGAATTTCTTATGTCTGTTGCTTTTGGTATATTTTTTGGCAACATACAAAAAGACCTTTTTTAAGGGCCTTTTTACAATCGGAATTACCCTGATAGCACTTCTTTATTACATTGTTTTCAAGAACAGAATTCCCGTTTGCGTTTTTTCCATATCAAAAGAGTATACATTGGGAATAATTAATATTCTCTTTTTCTTCATATCCGTTTCCTTCGCGGTATATGAGATGAGTAACAATGTCGGTGAACTGGAAGGAAAGCTGGTCAAGTATAACGATACTTTAAAGCAGCAGGCCAATACAGACCAGTTAACGGGACTGTATAACAGACGAAGAGCACTTGATTTCTTAAACGAATTGGTCAGTGATTTTCAAGGAAATACATTTAGCTTATGCATAGGTGATATAGACCACTTCAAGAGAGTAAACGATGAATACGGACATGATGCCGGAGATGAAGTTTTGAAAGCAGTTTCGAAAACCATGATGGATTCTTTGCGTAAGGATTCGTTTTTGGCAAGATGGGGCGGCGAGGAGTTTTTGCTCGTATTTCCCGATAGTAACGGAGATGAAGCTTTCAGTGCATTGGAGAGATTACGTTCAAAGATTCAGAATATGAAAGTACATGTAAACGATGTTGATATTTCGGTTACGATGACTTTCGGTTTGACAGAGTTTGATTTTGATGCCGGTATAGACAGTTCGATAAAAGAAGCTGATGAAAAGCTTTATTATGGAAAAGAAAATGGCAGAAACCAGATAGTATATTAATGGACAATAATACGACTAATGAAGTGAATATCGAAAAAACCGTTGAAAAGAAAGCTCCGCAGCAGGAAGTGCAGGCTATCAAGACGACGGAATTTATGAAAGAGACTATTAAACAGCGTCCGATTAACAAAAGGAAGTTGCTTAGAAGGCTCTTTCTTACTGTTGCCATGGCTGTTGTTTTCGGGTTGGTTGCCTGTGTTACGTTCATTTTTTTGGAGCCGTTGATCAGCGCGAAACTTCACCCTGTAACGGAACCACATGAACAGGTTCAACAGATTTCATTGGTTGAAGAAACCGTTGATGAAGAAACTGCACCTGAAGATATGATTGTCGATGAGTCGGAACTTGCACCGGTTATTATTGAACAAGCTCCTCTTGATGATGAGCAGATAGAACAGGTTTTGTCGGAGATGGAGCTTGGAATTACGGATTATTTGTCTTTGACGAATGCGATAGCCGACCTCGCGAAGACAACTTCCTCATCTTTGGTTAGTGTCATTGCCATTTCACAGGATAAAGATTTGTTCAGTAATGAATATGAAAGCGAAAACGTTGTTTCCGGTGTAGTCATAGCGGATAACGGCGTTGAGATATTGATACTTTCGGATTTTAATTCTCTTTCTTTTAGCGATGAATATGAAATAATGTTTCCTGACGGATTGTCATATGAAGCGAGTATAAAAACGCAGGATAGTGTGTCAGGAATTACCATTTTAGCCGTTCGAAAAGATATCATGAAGACGTCTACCAGAGAAGCTCTTTCGATAGTCAATTTGGGAACGACAGTTAATAGAGAACTTAATGGTTCACCGATATTTGTTTTGGGAAGACCACTTGGAACGGACTCGTCGATGTGCGTCGGCAGAATTACCAGTTGTACGGGAATCATAAATCTGCCGGATGCGTCATATAATTACCTGACTACCGATATTTTCGGAAGTTCTGCCGCGTCCGGATTTGTGTTCAATCTGCATGGACAGCTGATCGGAATTGTTGATATGACGCACAATTCTTCGGATATGAAGAATATGATATGGGCATATGCAATTTCGGATATGAAGTCATTGATAGAACATTTGGGAAACGGTTTGGAAACAGCGTATTTGGGACTGTTCGGGTTGGATGTCACTCCTGAAATCGCCGAAGAGATGGGACTTCCGGAAGGTGTGTATATTTCGAGTCTTGAGATGGATTCGCCGGCTTTGGAAGCAGGAATAAAAAGCGGTGATGTAATCTGTAAAATTAATGGTACCGAGGTGAAATCGCAAAGCGAAATTACCAGATTACTGCTTTTGTCAGCACCGGGTGATGAAATGATTATAGATGTAAAAAGAATGGGCCTTGAAGGATTTACCGATTATTCATATACAGTTATTCTCGGCAATTAATTGTGTTGGAAAGGATATGAAATGAAATATATTAAAGACTTTAGAGACGGAGACAGAATATCGGATATTTATCTGATAAAGCAGAAGAATTCTGCGACGACCAAGAACGGGAAACCATATGACAATATCGTGATTCAGGATAAAACCGGTACTCTCGATGCAAAAAATTGGGAACCGAATTCTCCCGCAATCGACGAGTTTGATTCTAAAGATTATGTGGAAATATTAGGTGAAGTAGTCAGTTTTAACGGTGCTTTGCAGGTGAATATTAAACGCGCACGTAAAGCATCCGAAGGAGAGTACAATCCTGCAGATTATTTGCCGGTTTCTCCTTATAATATCGAAGATATGTATTCCGAGATCTTATCGTACATTGACAGTGTAGCTAATCCTTATTTAAATCGTCTGTTAAAGGCTTTTTTTGTAGAAGACGAAAAGTTCATTTCTTTATTTAAAAAATCTTCTGCTGCAAAATCGGTTCATCACGGATTTATCGGCGGATTGACGCAACATACTCTCGCAGTGACAAGAATATGTGATTTTTTGTGTTCACGTTATGAACTCTTGAATCGTGATTTGCTGATTACGGCCGCAATATGCCACGATATTGCGAAAGTAAAGGAGTATTCTGCTTTTCCGGACAACGATTATACGGACGAGGGCAATTTCCTGGGACACATTGTAATGGGTGTGGAGATGATAGGAAATAAAATTCATGGTGTAGATGGAAATGCACCGATAGAAGGATTTCCGGTGGTGCTGGAGAACGAATTGAAGCATTGTATAGTCTCGCATCATGGGGAATATGAATTCGGATCACCTAAAAAGCCTGCCATAATGGAAGCTGTAGCATTGAATTTTGCAGATAATACAGATGCGAAAATGCAGATTTTTACGGAAATGTTTGAAAATGAAAAGAGTTCCGGATGGCTTGGTTTTAAAAAGAATTTGGATACGAATGTTATAGCAACAAGAATGGAGTAGATTTCATGATTTATTCAAAGAATGAAATACTTGAAGTTGAAATTACAGATATGACTAATGAAGGCGAAGGCGTTGGTAAAGCTACCGACGGCTTCACTTTTTTCATAAAAGACTGTGTTATCGGAGACAAGGCAAGAGTCAGGATAACTAAGATGAAAAAGAACTACGGTTATGCCCGTTTAGAAGAACTGATCAGCCCTTCTGTTGACCGTCAAGTTCCGAGGTGCTGCGTATCCAGAGCATGCGGAGGCTGTCAGATTCAGGCACTGTCGTATGAAAAGCAGTTGATTTTCAAGGAAAACAAAGTAAAAAACAATTTAGTTCGGTTGGGGGGATTCGATGAAGAAACCATAAATCGAATTACGGAAGATATCATTTCAGGCCCGGAGTATGAATATAGAAATAAAGCTCAATTTCCATTTGGAACCGACAAAGAAGGTAATCCGATATGCGGATTCTATGCGGGAAGAACACATTCCATAATCAGCAATACAGATTGTGCATTAGGCGTACCGGAAAATAAAGATATTCTGGAGATTATTCTGAATTGGATGAAAAAGAACAGAATCAATTCGTATGATGAAGTGACTCAGACAGGATTGGTTAGACACGTGCTGATACGAAAAGGGTATTATTCCGGGGAGATTATGGTATGTTTGGTAATTAATGCTGATAAACTGCCAAAACAAGATGCACTGATAGAGGCCTTGAAGAAGGTCAAAGGTATGACGAGTATATCCTACTCACCTAACAGGAAGAATACCAATGTAATCTTGGGTGATACATACCAAACTGTTTGGGGAAAAGATACCATAGAAGACAGCTTGCTGGGTTTGAAGTATTCAATATCCCCTTTATCGTTCTATCAAGTGAACCCTATTCAAGTTGAAAAACTATATCAAACAGCCATAGATTTTGCAAACCTTAATGGGGACGAAGAAGTATGGGATTTGTGTTGCGGAATAGGAACGATTACATTGTCAATGGCTACAGAGGCATCCTTTGTTCACGGAATAGAAATCGTACCTCAGGCAATCGAGGATGCCAAAAAGAATGCCATAAACAATAATATTGATAATGTTGAATTCATATGTGCTGCGGTAGAAGAATATTTGCCAAGTCAAAGAAACTTTTCTGCAGATGTGGTCGTTATGGACCCTCCGAGAAAAGGAATGGATGTGGCTGCATTGGATGCAATATTAAAAGCGGCTCCACGCAAAATGGTATATGTCAGTTGCGATTCAGCGACCTTGGCTCGTGATTTGAAGTATATATGCGCCAACGGATATAACCTGGAAAGAGTGCGTCCCGTGGATATGTTTGCTCAAACGAGCCATGTGGAGACGGTTGTCCTTCTTTCCCAACTCCGTCAGAAACCGGATGATTATATTGATGTGGATATTGATGTAGCTGAGTTAGAGGGCACTTCGGCTGAAACAAAGGCAACCTATGAAAAGATAAAGAAGTATGTTGCAGAGCATAATGAAGGGATGAAAGTTTCGAATCTCTATATTGCGCAGGTAAAGAGAAAATGTGGATTGGAACTGGCAGAGAATTTTAATCTGCCGAAGTCGGAGGATGCAAAGCAGCCACAGTGCCCTAAAGAAAAGGGAGAGGCTATTATGGAGGCACTGAAGGTATTTCAGATGATTTAGGTTTTCAAAATA
This sequence comes from Lachnospiraceae bacterium, assembly GCA_045640905.1. GTDB lineage: Bacteria > Bacillota > Clostridia > Lachnospirales > Lachnospiraceae > JAILLW01. Next base: position 221 of record JAZUFW010000033.1, on the reverse strand, counting down.
GAAGCAGAAAAATGGGGATATTAAACTGTATAATGATTTTGGTTTTAATATGACAAAGAAAGATTGCTATGGCCATGCAATAAATGAATACGAAGCTGCAATAGATGTGTTAAGAGAGGTTATGAGCGCGGAAGAGTTTAAGAAGTTAATTGATTCAACAGTGGAATGATTTAGAATATAAATTTTGTAAGTCCCTTTTTACATTTGAGAGAATTGGAAAG
>JAZUFW010000032.1:0-46774 GCA_045640905.1 Lachnospiraceae bacterium | reverse complement strand
ATCTATTTTGGTAACATTAATATTTCTGGCCGTAAATGGAGCATTATCTGTATATGTATATACGTTATAAGGATTGAGATGTGATTTACCTCCGTAACCGCACCAGTATTTCCAGTAGTGGTTGGTAGTATCATACTCGATATATCCCATTCGACAGTTGTCAAATCCAAATCCTATTTCATCTACGTATACATATTGACCTGTATCGTTCCCTTCCGCAAATCTGTTCATAAATATACTATCTGATTTTTTTGCATAGCTGGGTACGAAATTTTTGGACAAATTATTGAATTTGTTTGCCCCGGCTATGTATCGGTTGTAATCTACGGTCGTCATTCTGGCCGAATTCTCCGGCAAATCTCCGACAGCGGCTTTTTCTCCTACTTCTTCAAGCGTTGCATTATACAAAAACAACAGTTTGGTATTATTCGGAATGGTTTCTCCTCTGTTTAGTTTTACTCCTGCGAAAATTTCGCCGGTTGCGTCTTTATCTGCATCGGGAATATTAAACTGCGCTCTGTAAAAGGCATCGCCGCTAACTACAACATTTCTTTCTACTTTGCTTACAATTTCTTTTTCGCCAAGCGGAATGCTGGCATCTTTTCCGTTAACTTTATCGTTCTTTCCGCCGTCATTCCACTGCTTAAACTCATATCCGTTTCCTGCGTTAGCATAAAGAGTAATGACCTTATCGTATTCATATGTTCCACCTCCCGACACAGTACCTTTCTTATCATCAGAAGACTTTACCGTAATGGTTCCCGACTTTTTCTCATACACTGCCGTAAACGAATCACTTTCGGATGCATTAAATACGTATGTGGGTGAAGTGTTGACAATTTTATTTTGTTTTGCGCTCTTCCATCCCTTGAAATCGTACTTTTCAAGATTAACCTGAGTAGACTTCAATGTAACCTGCGCGCCATACTTCACTCTGCTCTGAACAGTCGAGCCCGTACTGCTTGTGGAAGTTGCAGACTGTATCTGTTGATCCGTAACCGTTCCCGAGCCTATCTGAACAACACCGGCTATTAAATCTGCCGATGAAGTGTCTGCATTCTTGAAGGTATTTTGCGCCTGCACCGTTATGGTACAGTCTTCCTTCGCACCGATAAGCAGATAATCCGACTCTTTCCATACATCATAGCTGGTGCTTACAGCAGACTTAAACTTATTCTCCGCACCGGTATAGTAATTGGACGTAAATTGAACTGCTCCGGAATCTATCGTCATGCCGTCAATTGCAATGCTGAGTTCATTTACAGGAGTCGCCAGCAGACTGATCAATGTATTTGCTTTGGCCGCTACACCTGTTCCGCCTTCAAATCCCGAAATCTTGATGTCCGTGTTGTTGTTCATGCTGACATTTGAGCCCAGGCTGATTGAAGTTCCGGCACTACAATTAATACCGACTGTCTTATATGACGCATTACCGCACAATGTGGCATTAACCACGCTTAAGGAACCTGATGCGGGGTTATTTAAATAAATACCGCACTCGGAATAATCAGTAATCGAAGATCTGTTTTCTATCGTCACATCCGAATTGGTGATACTGATACCTCGCTTAACTCCTACTATTGCGCCTTCATTAAGTTTGGCTGTTGAATTGGTTAAGGACAAACCGACCCCGGAGCCGAGTAATTCGCCTCCGTTTAAGTTAACGGTTGCACCTGAAATGCCTGTAATCACACTTCCTGATGCTTTGTCATTTTTGACGATTGCTCCCCACAATTCGAGCGAAGAGCCTGAACCCGAAACCTTAATGGCAGCATCGTTGTTAACCGCAGCAATGGAGGCACCCTCGCCTGTAGTATTATGGATTTCCAATTGTCCGCCGTTTGCTACCAAAATAACCTGACCGATTCCTTCACGACCGGTCAGAGAATATCCGTTCATGTTCAAATTGACTTTGGCTCCGCCATCGATATACAAACCGTTCTCGGTCGAGTAGCCTGTCAGCGGAGTTTCAACGATATCAGCGCCCAGTTTAACGCTGATATTTCCTGTCTGTCCCAGTACTTTCTTACATAATTCCGCCCAGGTATTAACAGTAGCGTAAGCCGTGTGGGTACACTGACATACATATATTGAGAAATGTTCGGGATTGAACGAAACATCATCACCTGATTTTGAAGAAGTCATTTCTTCCAATGATGTAATATTGTCGTCTACATAAAATACCGAAAGATTTTGCTCGCCTTCTTCGACTTCTTCGTTTTCAAGTACGTCCTTAATCTCTTTAAACGTAACACTTACAGCCTTCGCAGGGTCTACACCCTCTACTTCGCGAGGCTGAACTTCATTTCCATCCTTATCAAGTACCTTTATATCGAAAGCCATGTAGTCATCAAGAACCGTTTCGTTCTCAGTACCTGCATTGACATCATCGATTTTTTCTTCCAAAAGTCCGACTATGCCTTCATCAATTACGCGTTCCGCATTCAATGAAACATTTGAATCAAACACACCTGCTGCGGCTTCAAGTACGATTTCGATACCGTCAACAACCGTGCTCAGTCTGATAGCCTCGGCATCTCCTACGATTACGGTAACGCAAGGACGCGCTACAGAGCACCGCAATTCCACTCCGTTATATTCTTCCGGTAATTCAGATACAAAAATGTATTCTCCGGCGACAAGCGGATTATAATTTTCACAGTTCCAACTAAGTTCAATATCAACAGAAGATGACTCAACAATTTCGTATGTTTCTTCCGGCTCCGTCACCTCTTCATCATCCGACGCATCTTCAGTGACTTTCTGAATTTCATCATCGGTATTTTCAATTTCTACAGATTTCTCAACAGTTATCTCTTGGATTTCGACATTTTCCGTATTTTCGTCGTAGTTTTCGGGCATTTCGAAAGAGATATCCTCGGAAGAGCTATTTTCATTTGCCCCTTCCTGAGAGGTATTATCTTCAGAAGGCGCAGTCTCAGGTGTCTCTCCCCCGGTTTCTTCGGTATTCTCTTCTGCCGGTTGAGGTGTTTCCGAATCATTCTGTTCTTCCGATGTCGGAATTACCGTAGGTTCAACGGCCGCAGTTGGCGCCTGGGTAGGAGTAATATCTCCGGCAGATTCTTCCGTAGGTACAGGCGATTCTGTAACTTCCGAATTCGGAGAAGGAGTGGGCGATTCCGAAACTTCGGGGCTTTCCGACGGCGTAGGACTCTCACTCGGAGTTTCCGTGGGTTCCTCTTCGCTATCTTCGTCCTGATTTGCTGTCAGTTCATATAAATCAACATTGGCTATAACCGACTGAGGCAATTCAAGTTCGCTTATCTCTGTACCGAAAGGAACTTCCAAAATATCCGGGAACTCTTTTTCGAATCCGGTCACTTCATAGTATTGCCTGCTCTTTTCATTATTCTGTATGGCCAGCGCCGTCAAATCTATGCTGGTCAACGTGAGAACCACCGTCATAAACAATGCCAGTGCTCTCGCAAATTTATCTCTTACACGCAAATTTATGAGCGCATAGTATATGAAATTATATACAAAAATAAAAGCAACCAGCACTATGAAGATAGGCCACTTTAAAATTCTGTGGTTCCTACCCAGTGACGCCAAAAAGTGAATACATTCCTTCTTGGCGTTCTTAGCCGGTTGCATCAAATTATCGTAATATTGATATTTTTGTTTTTGTACTAATCTGCGTCTGCACAGTTTTCTAATAAATCTACTTCCATCCATGTCCGTTTACCTCTGCTCAACAAAATATCTAAAACTTACGTCATTATATTTACACGTCTAATAATGACATAGTAAATAAAGTATCGTCAGATAGCAAGAAAATGTTTAGAAGTTTTTTATGATTTTATTTCAGCGCTCCCAGGATATCGTCTTTCATATCGAGTACGGCCTGTCTTGAGGCGTCCGCAAAACACTTATCGGAAAAGGATGAATATTCGTCCTTTTTGTAAGCTGCTATGATACCGCGGGATGAATTGACTATTGCTCCGAGACCGTCTTTGTTAAAGAAATGAACGAGGTCTTTGCCCTTTCCGCCCTGGGCACCGTAGCCCGGAACGAGTATATACGCTTTGGGCATTATGTCTCTTAATACTTTGCCCATTTCGGGATATGTTGCTCCCACTACAGCTCCAACATAGCTGTAAGTATCTCCCATCAATTCGCTGCCCCATTTATCTACCTGCTCACCAACGACTTCGTATAAAGGTCTTTGGCCGGCATCCCGGATGATTCTGTCTTGAAATTCACCGCTGCTGGGATTTGAAGTCTTTACCAGGACAAATATTCCCTTCTTTTCTTCTTTACATACTTTGATAAAAGGATTAATTCCGTCCGAGCCAAGGTAAGGGTTTACGGTAGCAAAATCTTCATTAAAACCGTAAAAAGAATTACTTCCCACAGATACTTTTCCCAGATGGGCTATCGCGTAGCTTTCGGACGTTGAGCCTATATCGCCACGCTTAACATCACCGATTACCACCAAATCCTTTTCTTTACAATAATCTACCGTTCTTTTGAAAGCTATCAATCCGGGAATTCCGAACTGCTCATACATGGCTATCTGCGGTTTAACGGCAGGAATAATATCATATACGGCATCTACAATGGCTTTATTAAACATAAATACAGCTTCGGCCGCGCCTTCAAGAGTTTCTCCGAATTCCTTAAAAGCCTTTTCCTTAATATGTTCGGGGATGTAACCCAGCATCGGGTCGAGTCCGACTACTATGGGGGCTTGAGTTTTCTTAATCTTTTCAACGAGCTTATTAATCATTTTTCTCTCCTCATGGGTGCAAAGTAATTAAAAACGCAGACATGCCCCACAATTTTTTGTGGGGCATATTTTCAATAATTATAATGTAACTGTTTCCTGTTCTACGGCCTTTTCATTCAAGCTGTCAACGAACGCCTTTATTCTCGAAGCATTGGCGTATTTCTTTACGTGATCGCCCTGTACGATTACCAGTGTAGGTGCCTGCATAACTCCGTATTTTGTAGCCAGTTCCATATTCTCTTCCGCATCAATCAGAATATAATTGATATCTTCCAAATATTCCTTTGCGAGTTTACAGTTCGGACATGTCTTTGTAGTAAACAGATATATGATGTTTTCAGGCTTTTCTACGGTAACGGTAGCCTGAGGTGCTTCATAATCCGATAACGTAACTACCGAAGTAACGGGACGCTTCAATACGGAATTAGCTATATCATATGTCTTTCTGTTAGCATATTCCTGAAGTTTACCGTCGTTCCAGTTAGCTACAGGTCTGTAATATCCGGTAATACGGCTGTACACTTCCGTCGTCTTCTGACACTTGGGGCATGCATGTACTTCTCCGGCAATGTATCCGTGTTCCTTACAAATGGAATACGTAGGAGAAAGTGTGTAATAAGGCAACTTGTAATTCCAAGCTATCGTCTTGATAAGTTCAGCTGCAGCTTTCCAATCGGGAAGCTTTTCGCCTAAGAAAGCATGGAATACTGTTCCTGATGTATATAATGTCTGCAAATCATCCTGGATATCCAAAGCATCAAAAATATCTGCGGTGTAATCAACGGGCAGATGTGAAGAGTTGGTGTAATAAGGTGTATCTCCAACCTTGCCTGCGGTCTTAATAGCCGGCCATCTCTTCTTATCATGCTTTGCAAGTCTGTATGTGGTAGACTCTGCGGGGGTTGCTTCCAAATTGTACAGGTCGCCGTACTGCTCCTGGTAATCCGAAAGTCTTTCACGCATATGGTTCAAAACCTTCTTTGCAAATTCCTGAGTCTTTTTATCTGTTAAGTCTGCACGAAGCCAATTGGCATTCAATCCAACTTCGTTCATTCCGATAAGGCCGATAGTGCTGAAGTGAGAATCAAATGAACCCAAATATCTCTTTGTATACGGATAAAGACCCTCATCAAGAAGTTTGGTAATAACCTGTCTCTTCATCTTTAATGATCTGGCTGCTATATCCATCATCTTGTTAAGACGCTTGAAGAAATCATCTTCGTTTGCTGCCAAATATGCGATTCTCGGTAAATTAATCGTAACAACACCTACGGAACCCGTGCTTTCACCGGAACCGAAATATCCGCCGGACTTTTTACGAAGTTCACGAAGATCAAGTCTCAGACGGCAGCACATAGATCTGACATCCGAAGGCTCCATATCCGAATTAACGTAGTTACTGAAATAAGGAGTTCCGTACTTTGCGGTCATTTCGAACAGAAGCTTATTGTTCTCTGTTTCAGACCAGTCGAAATCTCTGGTAATCGAATAAGTAGGAATAGGATACTGGAATCCTCTGCCGTTGGCATCGCCTTCAATCATCGTTTCGATGAAGGCTTTGTTAATCATATCCATTTCCTTCTTGCAGTCCTTGTATTTGAAATCCTGAGGTTGTCCGCCGACAATCGCAGGCAGTTCTGCCAAGTCATTGGGAACAGTCCAGTCCAAAGTAATATTTGAGAAAGGTGCCTGTGTGCCCCAACGCGAGGGAGTGTTAACTCCATAAATAAATGCTTCAATACATTTCTTAACCTCAGGATAAGAAAGATTGTCAGCCTTAACAAAAGGAGCCAAATAAGTATCAAATGAAGAAAATGCCTGTGCACCTGCCCATTCGTTCTGCATTATTCCGAGGAAGTTAACCATCTGGTTACACAAAACGGATAAATGAGCTGCGGGAGCCGAAGTGATTTTTCCGGTAATTCCGCCCAATCCTTCCTGGATTAACTGCTTCAACGACCATCCTGCACAATATCCCGTCAACATTGACAAATCATGAATATGGATATCGGCATTACGATGAGCCTCGGCGATTTCTTCGTCATATATTTCGGAAAGCCAATAGTTTGCGGTAACAGCACCGGAGTTGGAAAGAATAAGTCCGCCTACGGAATAAGTAACCGTAGAGTTCTCCTTTACTCTCCAGTCTTCAATCTTAACGTAGCTGTTAACAACATCTTTGTAGTCAAGAATTGTGGATTTCATGGTACGCATCTTTTCGCGCTGTTTACGGTATAAAATGAAAGCCTTGGCAGCTTCGGTATAACCCGCCTGCTCCAATACCTTTTCAACGCTGTCCTGGATGTCCTCAACGTGAATACTGTTATCCTTAACCTTCCCCTGGAAATCCGCAGTAACACGTAATGCAAGCAAGTCAACAACGTCGTTGTTGTACTGAACATCCGTTGCATTAAATGCTTTAATAATGGCGTCAGATATCTTAGTTAACGTAAAATCTGCTGTACCGCCTTCTCTTTTAATAACCTGAAACACTACAATTCCTCCCACTCGACTATAGAAATCTAGAATTTTTGCGATTTAAAAGAAATTTTCCCCTAAAAACCACACAACAAAAGGATATCATTCGTCCCATGGGTTGTCAACAAAAAAACACTAGATATAGTGTTAACATAAATTCGCTTGTGTAATATGTTGTGGTTTGTTACGTAAACCAGTTAATTCTCAAAAAGCCCGAAAAATAAAGAAAAAACAGTTCCTCGTCAAAAGGCAACTGTTTTTTCTTACAAAATACAAGCTAAAAATTTGTACAAATTTACTATCTTGTTTTTAGGAAAGTATATTCACGTTTCGCTTTCTCATCATCAGGGTACGATCTTAAATAATTTTCTACCAGAATTCTGGCTTTTTCAAAGTCTCCCAAATATTCATAACACACTATTTCATTGAACTTCAGTGTCTGCAACATGTTATTCTGCGAAATATTCATGGCTTCGTCAAAAGCTTCCAATGCGCCCTGATAGTCATTCATGGCCAGTTTGCACAGTCCCATCTCATTGTATATTTCGGGAGATGCTTCCCCGGCATTTATATAAGAACTGTATACGGAAACAGCATAATTATTATCACCCAGTGTTTCATACGTTTTTCCGAGGAGCAAAACGGCCTCGTAGCCTTCTTCGTCCTTTGCCTTTTCAAGATATGTCTTGGCCGAATCATAATCACCGAGATAAAAACTGATCTGTCCCTTTTCGTAATTACTCATCTTTTTGGTCCCGGTTTCCATGACATTATTTAAGTATCCCTGACCTACATCCTTATAACCGTTATCAGCCAAAATCGTATAGATATTGATAATTCGATCATAGTTATCGGGCTCAAGCCTTATGACCTCGTCAAAACTGGTCATGGCTTCATCAAGCATATTTTTACGGGCATATATAACGCCGCGCAGATAAATGGCATCTACTTCATCACCCTTCAATGACAAAATCGTGTTGTATATATCAAGTGCCTCATCCATATTGCCGGATTTATAATAAGCTGTAGCCAGATAATAATTCATATCATAATCCATGCCGTTTATTATTCCGTTGCTTTGCGACAAAGCTTTTTCCAACGACTCAATGGCACTTTGATATTCACCTTTTCCGATATACGCAATTCCTCTGCCGCGATTAATCATCCTGATATCTTCATCTTCGGTTTCGGCTTCTTCAAAAAGAGCTAACGCACCTTCATAATCCAGTGCGGAAATAAGCGCATACGCTTGCGACGTCTTGCTTTCCGACGCATCAAAAGAACACCCCTGCAGGAAAAGTGCAAGGATGGTTGACATAATTAATATTATGTTTACCACTTTCTTTCTCAGCATTGTATTCTCAATCCTTTCGGATAATGATTCTTCAGTATGTTTTGTGACAGTTTCCCGAAACCTAACGAATATCCTTCATATACGACCAGATTCCATCCGGGATTGCCGTTTGCCGAAAGCGACATTCCTTTGACAAAATCTCTGGCTTCGCGTTCCGTAACCGTAACGTAATTCTTCACATCTTCCTTCTTTAAATACATGGCCAAGGCATGCGAAGGCTCGAATCTTCCTTTCTTAAGTGTACCTAAATGAAGGCAGGAGCGCAACACTTTTAATCCACGCATCGACGGAAAGTCTTCGGGCAGAATATACAGTTCATCTTTAAACAATTTGAACATGTTCCTGCCTCCGAAAATTGTCTTTTCTATATCATCCTTCAAAAACGACTTTTCAAAATCAAAGAAATCGGATATTCCGGCCTTCGAATCCGGCTTTTCATTTCCGCACGCAGCTACGGGCCTTTTTTCGATATCTGTCGGCTCACCCTTAGAAAACAGCGCGTAAAAATGACCTTCTCCCTGAATTTTATGCGGATAGAGTTTTTCGCTCTCGATAAGCTTTAAATCGTCATATTCATTCAAAAACCACTGAACGTTTTCTTCGTCTTCTTCTTTGGCAAAGGTGCAGGTCGAATAAATCATCATTCCGCCCGTTCGAAGCATTTTGTAAGCTTCACGAAGAATCTGTCTTTGACGTTCGGCACACATTAATACATTTTCCGGGCTCCACTCGTTAGCTGCTTCTTCGTTTTTCCTGAACATTCCCTCGCCCGAACACGGTGCATCGACTACAATCTTATCAAAGTAACCTTCAAACCTGGCCGATAACTCATCAGGATATGCACAGGTAACCAGACAGTTAGATACTCCCATTCTTTCAATGTTTTCGGACAGGACTTTAGCTCTTTGCAAAACAGGTTCATTACTTACCAGCAATCCCTCTTTGCACAGTTTTGCAGCAATCTGAGTACTTTTGCCTCCGGGAGAAGCACACAAATCAAGTACACGGTCTCCTTTTTTAACATTCAGTTTTTCGGCTACAACCATGGCAGACGGTTCCTGAATGTAATACGCCCCCGTCTGAAAAAGCGGGTGCTTTCCGGGCGCCGATTCGTCCTTAATCTCATCAAAAATAAACCCGTCAGGGCAAAAGGAAACTCTTTGTTTTCCTATTCCCCACGGGTCTATTGTCATAAAATCTTCCACCGTCCCTTTAAGCAGATTGACTCTCAATCCTTTTTTAGGTTTTTCATCATACGATGCAAGAAAGCTTTCATATTCGTCCTCCAAATATAGGGACATTCTTTCTTTAAAAGCTTCGGGTAAATTCATTATTTTTTAGTAACAAGTCTCACTACGAAAATAAGTATGCAGGCACCTAATACAGCACCGATAATGCTTCCGATAATTCCGCTGAAATTGATTCCGATTAATCCGAAAAGGAATTTACCGACAACGCCGCCTACTATTCCGAGAATAATGTTCAGAAGAAGCGAACCGCCTGTCTTCATAATCATCGAAGCCAAATATCCGGCTATAGCACCAATAACAAGTGAAAGTAAAATATTAACTAACATCTTTTCCTCCTAAAATATATACGTATTACCCCTTAAGGCAAGGATATTATAGCACACTTGATTTTCGTTTGCATTATTGGGTATTTTCATATATTATAAAAATATATTGAGCAAAAGGGGTTAAAAAAATGGCAAAATATAAAAATATTGATGTACCCGATGATTACGAAAAGAACGTATTGGAAATCGGCTATCCCGTTCATATCAATTTTATCGAGTTATCAAAGCTCTATATGAATCATGTGGAATGGCATTGGCACCAGGACCTTGAAGTAATAATAATCAATCATGGGGACGCTTTATTCATGACCAATGATGAAAGCATACCTCTGACTGCCGGTGAAGGCATCATAGTAAATGCAAACGTCATGCACTGCATTGTTTCCAAAGAGAAGGCTCCTCACTGCAGTTTCTATTCCATGACCTTTCACCCTTCGTTTTTATTCGGTTACGGTGCAATGTCATTGGCTGACAAATACCTTTCACCCATTCTTTCCTCAAAGAGCTTTCAGTATCTGACTCTTAAGGGCGAAGATGCCAAGGAAAACGAACTTCTTGAATGCGTCAATGAAATCATAGCTTCCAACCTGATAAAAAAATTCGGTTATGAGCTATATACCAAAGAAAAATTGTGTTCTTTCTGGCTGAAGCTCATGGAGATAGTTGCTCCGCACATCGAATCAGAAAAGCTTCTTTCTTCAAAATCTTTGGACGAAACACGTTCAAAAGAGATGATTACCTATATGGAAGAACACTACAGTGAGAAAATCACTTTGGATGATTTGGCCGATTGTGTACACATATCAAAATCCGAGTGTTGCAGATGCTTCAAACGCGCATTGAATCTTACGCCTTTTGAGTACCTGATGAAATACAGAATATTTACGGCCATGAATCTGCTGCAAAGCAACGATCCTGTCGCCGAGTCCTTTTCATCGTTGGCTTTCCATGTCGGTTTTAACAATGCGAGCTACTTTAACAAAGTATTCAAGCAATACATGGAATGTACTCCTTCGGAATACAAAAAGAAAATGACAAACAGTATTCCCTTCAACCCTTTCGAAGACCCAAAATAGTCTTTGGCATATCAAACGATTTATACTTATCGGAAATATCATCAAGCACATCCGCTGCTTTTTTAAGCTTTATGCACTGTCCCAGCAGGGACAGTGTATTTTTTTCGATATGCGGTCGTTTAATCATCATTCCTTCCAGATAAAAAGGTAATTTGACTCCGGCACCTTCAATTTCCAGAATCTTTCCTTCTATGCTCTTTGCCATGGATTTGAGTTGATCTGCCATAATATCCAGGCTGTTACAATCGACATAGAACTCATCGTAATCCACCGACCGCCCCGAATACTCACCCGTAGTCATTGCACTTTTTAAAAAGTCGTTCCCTTCTTTTGTAGTTATCAGATTTTTTATTATCACGGGAGCTCCGACCGCAGCAAAAGCCGCTATATCCGAAAGGGATGCTCTTTCATCGTACATTCCTGTTTTGCGGCCGCCCAAAGAAGCTTCGCAAATCTGCATCGCAGTATCCGAGACTCCGCCAAGAAGCGCAGGAGGCAGTCCCATTACATCCTTTGAAAGGCCCAATACGGCAAGTGCGACCTGGCCCCGGCCTATAGCAAAATCATTTCTGGAAGCAGAATATGTATATCCCGTCTTCGTGCCTTCGCTATGTTTAACGGCATACATTGAGGTGATGTCATGATACATGACAAAGTCATTTTCCTCCGTAGGGGTTTTTATATATTTCACATGGTTCTTTTTAATGACACTGTTTCCCAGCGCACTGACATAGTCGTTCTCACCGTTTATAGCATATATTTTTGATACACGTTTATCATATTCGCTCTTTGTGTATCTGTTTTTCCACGCATTAACGGCTTCTTTTGAGTGTCCCTGCCCGTCTATGCTGTAACAGGCATCAATTACCCTGGATTTATCCGAATCCATGGTAATAAACTGAACCTTGTTCGCGCCTTTGGAATGGCCTCCCAAAATCACGGTATCATTCAGTGATATCTTATTTATATCCACTACCTTCTCAAAATAGTCTTCGGCGTTTTTCTGTTGTACGGTCCCTTCCGATGTTAATCCTGCCGCATTATCCATCCATTCACCGTCATAAGTTCCCCGAAAAGAAATATAGAATGTATCCTTTTTGTCATTAACGAATGTCACGGCACGGGTTCCTATATCAAATCCCATCTTCTGCGATTGGCAGCACACCTTCAGGTCTTTGATTTCGGAAAAAGACACGGCATCGGACAGTATTGCGTATTCACGCTTGTATCGCTCTTTAACATCAATATGCTCCGGCATTTCCTTCACTAGTGCTTCAAAGCTCATTCCGTCTTCGGCCCATTCATAATCCGTATACATATAAACATCAAGTAACATGCTTATTTCCGATTCGCTAAGTTCTTTATTCAATCAATCACTCCCGAAAGCATGCTGTTTCCCTTCTCGGCATTCGCGTTTTCCGCCTCTTTATACGAAACTGCCATCTCCGACAGGTCCTTTGCATGTTCACTGACCATACGGTGGAGTTTGTCCATATCGCTTTGCAGAGATTGGAATTTGCCCGAATAGGCTTCCGATGCTTCTCCGAGCCATGTTCCCTTCAACGCATTTACCAGATTCATCATTTCATCCATCAGCGATTTCATTTCCGATCCTATCATTCCGAACTCATCCGCACTTTCGCAGAGTTTTTCGGGTGTAACCTTTAATATACCGTCCATACATAACCTCCTTAATAACTTCTGGCCGATGCTATTTCGGCATTTTTTGCCTCTGTCATCGCATAGCGTGTCGCTATATCATTCAATGACGCCACATAATCCTCGATAAGATGTGAAAAAGTGCTCATCTTTTCCGAATCCTTAATGAATTCCCTGTGAAAAGCATCCTTTGCACTTCCTTCCCACATTGTAACCAACGAATTTTCCTTACTTTCCAGATCTGTTTTCTTGCCTCCGAACTGTGAATTCAGATTCTGCAGTTCATTGGCTTTGTTGCGTAATTCCTGTGATGTAACTTCTATAATCCCCATACATATCCTCCTAATAACTTCTGCACAACGCCAAACCCCTTCCAAACATTTCGGCATCAAAAATACAAACAGCCTCGCGTTCGATATCTTCAATCAGTTTGATGATATTCTCGGTTTGGTGCATTATCTCTTCATTAATCAAAGTTTCCTTAGTCAGGAACTCATTAGCGGTAGTTTCGCTCCAGCATCCCTTCATCCTGTTAATATGTTCCAACACCGATTTGTTGGACAACACCAGCAATTCGCCGGCCAAGGATTTGAAGGTGTCCTTTGTTGCAGTAAAACCGTCAAAATCAATGTCTATTGATGGCATCAACTTCATCTTTATTTTCCCTTTCCGTTTCTTTATAGTTTTCGGCTATAGCCGTCAGCGAACCTGTCAGGTGCTTTACCGAAGAAAGTGCTCCCAACAGTTCCTCATACACGTCTATACTTTCAGCATTCTTTTGCAAAACCCTTTCACATTCAAATGATTTGTTTATACTCATCAGTGCATCAAAGGATGCATTTATGTGCTCTGCAAAAGAACAGCATATTTCTTCGAGTTCTTCTTCATATGCCAAAAGAACCTCTGCATTAACTTTTATTCTGTCGCTCATAATCCTATACCCTGATTGAATCGGCGTATTCCTTGGTCTTCTTTCGAAGACGCGCAAGTTCTTCGGCACATTCATTCATAAACGTGGCAATTTCCCAAAACATCTCGAGATTATCCTTGAGAATCATCAACATGTCCCTGAAATTTTTTAAAAAGGCTGCCGCATCATCTCCGTGCCAATCGTGCTTCAATCTCTGCATTTTGCTTTGCATAAGTTCCAAATCCTTATACGCATCGGAATAATTTTCTTCAATTATCTTCATTGCGGACAGAAATGCCGCACCGTTATAAGAAATAATACCTTTCATATCTACACCAGAATCAGTCTGTCTTTGTTTTGCGTCCCGCACTGCATGAAGGTGGCGTTCTCATCCAGAAACTCTCCCTTTCTGTACGAAAACAATTTGCGCGCCCCTACCGCAAAATATGAATTGTCGTGTTCCGACACCAACTGCATTATCTTTTTTATTCCTTCCGCCACACTCACATCTTCGGATAATTCAAAATCATAAATTCGGTCCGCCGAAGGAACCAAAACATCAATCATAATCATCATTTTCCTCCTTACGTTTGCCTTCCGGAATTAGCAGCTTAACCGTTCTGCTCTTCTCAAAAAGCCGCATATGTCCGATATTGGATTCATACATTCCGTTCAGCTGAGAATAGCTCATATCGTCAAAGCTTAAGAATCTGTTGGTCGACAAATTGCCTCCCAGTACAATTCCACGATTCTTTGCAATTTCCTTTCTGAAATTCGTATCAAGCAAAAGTGATGAATCCGTATTCTCATCTAAAAACGCAATAACCAGTTCATCCGCTTTTCTTCCGTTCCATATGCTCTCATCCAAATTTTCGAATATCTGAACTTTATCCGCGTATTTGCCAAAATATGACACCAATGTCATATTTATATGTTCCGACAATTCTTTTTTCCGAACGCCTGTCGCTCCGCATATCACAAAAAGTCCGGGAATATCAACGCGAATTCCTCTTATATAACCTGTTCTTTGGGAATACCCGACAGGCAATACTCTTTCATCAAAATACGAACTGTGAGCATATTCATCCACCATACTTTTAAACGAAGGATTATCCGGAACGGCAGGAAAATGCTGCGAAGCATTTACGGAATTTTCATTTCTAATCCCCGCCAAATACAGCTGACACTCTTTTATCGAATCACCTATCCTGAAAAGCGCGCGTCCTTTGGTATCCTTCTTTAAGGAAACGCCGAACCTGTACTCGCGCAACACATCTCCGTATGCGTATTTATCATTCATATTAAGAGCCATTACGGTTTTGATTTTGGCAAAAATTCTCCCGCCGAAATCCGACAAAGCGCCGCCTGTCATCACAAAATAGATGTTGAGTCCCGGCCCCTTGCCGAGCATAGCAGTAAATTCGTCGATTTCCGTATCCGAAAGGACTGCAATAAACGAAGCAATATTATCAATCAGCACAAGGAGCGGATGTTCCCTTTTTATTAAGTTCTTTTGAAGATGATGCAAAAACACCGCCTTCTTATCGGCTTTAAAAAGGTAACCTATACAATTTGAATATTCTGCAAACGCCTTTAGATTGCCGGTGAGGTCAATCAATACATACTCCATGGGGTAATTGCTGTTCATAATCAGCTTTAGAACATTGCTTTTCCCGAAATTCGGTGCACCGACTACCCCAAAATTCGAATCCGACTGCGGAATATAGCCAAACTCCTTTTGCTGTTGTTTTGAAGGATCGTCATATATCCCGAGCGGAATATAGTCCGGTATTTTCTTTGATGTATCAGGGCTTTCATAAGCTATGGAAAGTTCGTCCATCCATAATTTACTCGGTCTTTCATATCCTTCTTTCTCCGACATTCGGCATACGAAATCTGTCAAAACAGACAGCAATTTTTCCGATTCGCCGTCATGGTTTTGCAAAGCAGTTGCCTTGATTCTTCTCCCTTGCTTCTCCACCAAGGCAACATCGCCTTCTTTTGCTTTTTCTTTGCAGATTCTTTCTCCCAGATAAGCCCCCTGAAAGCACGTATAATATTCATCATTTCCTATTTTCAAATAGCATCTTCCGGGATTTACCAAAAAGGCCGCATCTTTCCTGCCCAAAACATCCATACTGTCATTTTTATCCTGAACCTTGAGGCACAATCTGAATCGCGAATTTGCAGATATCTTGTCATCGATTATTCCGGCAGGTTTCTGGGTTGCCAAAATCAAATGCATTCCCAGTGAGCGGCCGACTGCTGCCAAAGAAATAATCTGCTGCATGAAATCCGGTTCTTCTTTCTTTAACTCCGCAAATTCATCAATTATTAGCAAAAGATGCGGCATTTCTTCACTGTAGCCTTCGCTCTTTCTTTTCTTTAGATAATCATCTATATGATTCACGCCATACTTTTTCAATATTTCCTGTCGTCGCAGATTCTCCGCGCGTATTGCGGTAATGGCTCTGTTTACGGCATTGCCAGAAAGATTTGAAACCGATCCCACACAATGAGGCAGCTTATCTATATAATTACCCGTTCCGCCTCCTTTGTAATCAATCAGGAAAAAATTCACTTCCCCAGGGCTGTAGGATAAGCACAGTGACATTATGTATGTCTGCAACAACTCGCTTTTGCCGGAACCGGTAGTTCCCGCAACAAGACCGTGCGGACCGTGAAATTTCTCGCATACATCCAAACAGACTACTTCTCCGTTCTGTGCACATCCTATCGGAACCTTAATTCTTTCGTAGCAATGATTTTCTCTGTACATCCTCGCTATATCGATTTCTTCCGGTCGGGTTACGCCGTACATCTTTAAAAAGGAGTATTCCGAGGGGATCGGCATATTCAAGCTACTGTCTTTGTCTGTCGCATTCGAAAGTGATGCCGCGTACAAAAAGCCTTCTTCGGACAATTTCAAATCCGTATCTTCACTTTCAAAGAAAGTCTCTTCCGCATTTTCCGAAACGATTTTCCCCAGGATTGCTCCCTCGTCGGGGAAAAAGCACTTCTTCCTGCAATAATAAGGAATGCTCTTTTCATCCTCGGAAAAAACAACGCCCGTAAAGGATTGAGGAGTTTTTATAAACAAAGCATCAAATATCGTCTCATTTTTGAGAAGTTCCTCTTTTGATAAAAATACTACATAGCGAACGTCCTTCTTCTCGTTTTGAAGTTCTTCGGAAAGGAATGGAATAATCTCACTCTTCGTATGCTCGTTCGAAGAAACGAGCCGTAAAGTATCATCCTTCACCCAAAAATGAGGAAGAAATTTTACATTTTCAAATACCTTCTCAAAAATGTCGTCCGCTTCATCGTAGAACAGGCACATCTTTACACGATTGGAATCCGTGGTGAAAGCCAGGTAAAAAATCAAAGATAAAACGTATTCGCACATCAACGGATTTTCCCGCGATACAACAAAAGCCGCCGGCTTGCCGTTATCGAGCCCTATTCCTATCGGCACATTCCTTAAAATCGACATTCGCTCTTTCAATTCACATGCTGTCAGGTATTCCTCTGTCGGAGACATTCTGTTTTGTCCCTCGGAAACATAAACGTTCATCTGAAACGGTACATTTCCTATTCCCAGTCGAATAAACAGTTCGTCTCTTTCGGAGTTTTTCAAAGAATGACTGTTTAAAACCGTATTGAGTTTCGGATATTGAGTTTCCATGTATTCTCGATTCTCTGTTGCACACAAAGATAAATAGTCTTCGGTTCTTTGAAGGTATCCTAAAAATTCCGTCTTCTTTTGCGTAAGCGACTTTCGGTACCGGTCTGTTCGATATATGTGATTGGCTACTCCCCAGATTATTCCGAGCAAAGCCGAGGTTATTCCGGTAGACAGCGAGACGAGAAAATATGATGATGACTTATTGTAGGAAACCCGTGAATTGACCAGTGCCATAACCAATATGGGAAACACCATGGTCACGGTAGGCCCAAGTGTTAGAAGCAGCGGATTTTTGTTTTCCTTTTGTATCTTTTCGGGCAGCAATATTTCAAAATCTTCGTTATGAAACATAATTGATCCTGTAATCTCCTTTTCTTTGATTCATAAATATTAGGAGAATACTTCCAAGATATATAAAATAAAGTGTGTATATCGTAAACCTTTGGCCGTATTTCACTTTGCGTATACATCCGTCACTTCCTTCAACGATAAAATCATCCCCATCGAAATATAGCGTGGCTTCTCTTTGCTTAACCTTGTTATTCATTTGATAATAAATATCCGACCTGTAATCGGACCCTATCGAAATGACAGGATGATTATATAGACGGATATACTTACACTGTTGTATTTCTTTCTTCAAAAAACCTCCGATATTCTTGATTGATTAATTAAACGGGATTTGGAACAAGATAAATAGATTTTGTACAAAATTACTAAATAATCAATTGATTTAGACTGATGTTATACTATTTTTTGTGCATTGTCAACAATGAATTTTGCCAATATACAAAAAAGAGGACTGCAAAAGCAGTCCTCCCGATTATTCCTGTATTTACGTTTTTAGAACAGCCCTTCGAATACGCTTCCTGCCGAATTGGTAGCACCAAAGGCTCCCGTACTGGTGTAAGTACTTGCCTTTATGCTTTCGTAGTTAGCCTGATAATCAATCAGCGTAGCCTGAGATGCAACAGAATATCCATATGATCCGGTTCCCTTAAACAAACTGTTCAAGGAACTCTTTTCAGCTTTTGAAAAAGCTTCTTCGTCAATGGATAACTTGTTATCCTTGCCTACGGTAATGCCTACATCCGAAAGTAAATTCTTATTGCTGGCCGTCAGATTAGTCAAGGATACGGCTTTCTTTAAAATGGAATCCGTATTGGAATCGGCAGCTTTCTCAAGAAGCGAATTATAATCACCGACAAAGTCCTTAACCGCAGTCAAAGCATCTTTACTGTCATCATATTCATCTTCCATCAATTTGTTGGCCGACTTATTAAGTGCCTCTGCGCTTCTTTCGATATCGGTCAATGTCTTGGCATCATCTTTCGATGTCGAAGTCACTTCCTTATTCTTATTAACCGCAGATGAAACTTCTTTGCTTGCGCCGTCCTTGGCATAGTAGGCTTTCATCAGTTTTCCGTAGCTGCCGTTTTTAATCGACATATAATCGGACAGGAAATTAAGATTGGAGCTTCCCGAACCGATGCTTTGGAAAAGTGAGGAATAATCTGTTTTCGGTTTAATTGATATTCCCATTCGTCCCACCTTTCTATGAATCGAACATCCATGTTCAAACCTTATATACTATTTATCGGCATATTGCGCCGAATGGTAATAGTATTGTAGCATCTAATCCGTTACATTGCAAACTTCCCCTTGACATTGAATGAGTCCTCAAATAAAATAGAGAAGCGGTCTTGATATGAGACTTTTGCAGAAATGGCGGAATTGGCAGACGCGCATGGTTCAGGTCCATGTGGTAGCAATACCATGAGGGTTCAAGTCCCTTTTTCTGCACTTAAAAACACCTGTAAAATAAATGCCGATGCATTTACTTTACAGGTGTTTCTATTATACGCAAATTATTCCGATCAACTGTTTTTGGCCTGATTAACCAAGGCGTCGACATTGTTCTGCTTCGGAGCACATATTGCCGCTATCAGGTCTTCTTCACTCATGGGCTGAGGTTCGGAATTTTCAGCAATAATATCCTCGACCGAGAGCGACTTGGCCTCTTTGAATCGTTCCAAAATATCTGCCACCAAAGCCTGATCGTCTTCGCTAAGCCCGGTGCTTGCCAAATCGATTTCTTCATCATCCGCCATGGTTTCCAAAGTTTCGGCAACTTCCCGGGTGGAAATCACTTCTTCCTTTTCTTCATCATCTTCCGGGGTCCATCCGGCAGGACGCATCTGGTATTCATACCATTTAATAATGTTCTTTGTATGCGATGAATAGTTATAGTTATCCATATTCTACCTGAATCCTTAGTGAATCTTTGCACTTAGCAGAGAAAATATCCCTTAAGTGAATAAAAGGACCCTCGCAAAAAGCAAGGGCCCATATTATCATTTAAAAAATTACTTAACAGTAACCTTTGTGATGTGAGGGTTAACACCTTCATACCAGTAAAGGAAACCTTCCATATCAAGAACATCACCGATATTCAAAGCTTCAACAGCCTTGTATACTTCTGTGTCCTGACCGCAAAGGTATGATTCTACTGTAAATGAGAATGTGTTTCCGTTAGACTCTACATCAAAGTAAAGGTCTGATCCGGGTTCACCTGAACCATCATAGTTGTACTGGAAAGGAACTTCGTTGCCGTCAGCATCTGTTCTTGCAACTACTGTCATATCCTTGAAGCTGGCAAATACGTTCTGCTTTGTGATAGCATCATCTGTGCCCAGCAATGCTGTAACATCCTGAGCGGGAGCTATATAGCTGCCTTCTTCGATTTCGAATGTTGCATCAACGATTTCAACTTCGCCGGCCCATTCAGACTTGAATCCTGTAACCTTAATCTTTGTACCGGGAACAAGCTTAGCTGCATCTTCTTCAGAGCAAGCCATGTTGTAAAGGAAGTAAGCACCATCCTCATCCTGAGTATATGCTGTAATCTTATCTTCCCACCAAGACTGAGTAGCCTGTACATATGTTTCTACAGTAACTTCTGTATCAACTGCAGCAGCTGCATATTCTTCATATGTCATAACGCCTTCGCTCTTAGCTGAAGCGTCTACTGCTTCAACAGCTTCTACAACCTCTGTTGCAGCATCAACTGCGTCCTGTACTGCTTCCTGAACCTGTGCATCATTTGCTACTGCTGTAGCTGTCTTTTCTGCATCTTCTTTGCTGCATGCCATGAGGCTTAATGTCATAGCTGCAACTAAAACTGCGCCTAAAAATTTTTTCATAATTTCTCCTCCTTATTATGATAAAAACATCAAACAAGCCCTATTATACAATAATCTTCAGATTTAGCAAGTTCTTGTCTTGTTTTTCTTATAATATCCTACCACTAGATATAGTATTATCAATATCCATGCCGTCAAAAGAGCCAAAAGAAGCGCAACCGCTGTTTTCGGTAACAGTCCCAAATCTTTCTTTCCCATTCCGGCGGAACTTTCATTCAAATGGTATAATCCCGTAACATCGTTGAAAGTCTTTTCAATGAATTTATCATCCACCGTCTGCTTACGTCTCATTGCTTTGGTAACATTTTCAATCATCTGTCCCGCAGCGCTTCTAAGCGAAGCCGAACCGTTAAATACCGGCGTCACAAATGAATTCTCGGTGTTTTCAAGCAGCAGCTTTTGTGCTTCAATCTTTGCAAAATAGAATTCGTCGTTATCTTCACCTTCGCGGCTTAAATAGTCGGCATATTCCGGGCTTTGCTGAGCCTTTAATGTAACGGGAACATAGCCTTCGGTTTTCGAATATCCCAACTGAATATCATTGGTCAGCAGGTACTGTGTAAAGAGCCACGATGCCAGAACCACGTCGGGATCTTCCTTATTAAAAATACATACGGACGGTCCCTGCGATATCATCTTCGGATTATTGACATCATATTGAGGAATCATTCTGATTTCCATATCAAAAGAAACCGCATCTTCTGCACAAATATCAGACAGCGGAGCCTGCGGTCCCATCCATGTTGC
Organism: Lachnospiraceae bacterium; assembly: GCA_045640905.1. Taxonomy (GTDB): domain Bacteria; phylum Bacillota; class Clostridia; order Lachnospirales; family Lachnospiraceae; genus JAILLW01. The sequence goes on along the minus strand of JAZUFW010000032.1, from coordinate 25,336 downwards.
CCCCGCCGTCGAATCTATGGCAAAAAGGCACTGACCCGCATTCAGATAGTTGCCCGGATAACTGGAAATATTAAATGTTGAAAAAGCACCGCTTCCCGCATGAGGAGCTATCGATAAAAGGACATCCTTTGTTGTATCGTTAAATACGTTGATGTTTCCGTTTTCATCGGAATAAGGAGCATCCAATTGCTTTAACATCGAAATCATCATATTATCCGTCGACTTATAGATAAACGGAATCAATACATTCTGTCCGTTAACCTTATACTTGCCGTCAGGACCCATTTCCATGGCCTTTTCGGAAACTTCAAAAATAAAATCCCACGTCAGAATGTCAGGGATTTCATATCCCAGTTTATTAACCAAATCCTTGTTTATATAGCAGGCTTCGGTAGATCTCATATAAGGGAGAGCATAATAATGACCGTTTACCTTGCATTCTTCCAAAAACTTCGGAACGATTTCCGACATTGTCGGAGCATCAAACAAAACTTCACTTCCGCCAAGTCCGTACTTTTCATCCGTCATCAGTTCGTCGAGCGAAACCATGACATTATTTCCCGTCAAATATGTCGCTATATGGTCGGGATATGAAATACAGATATTCGGAGTAGTCTCTGTGGCAATATTGGTAATTACATCATTGTAAATTCTGCCGTAGTCGGTATACAGACGCATATTTACCGTTACGTTCGGATACTTCTGCTCGAATTCGGAAATAGCCTTTTTATACACATCGGTCTGTGCCACGTTCGTATCATTTTTAGCCCAAAAGGTTAACTCTATATGTTTACCGGTATCAAAACTATCCGGAACTTCAAAGCTCTGAGAAGCTTTTGCGCCGTGACATCCCGTCATCAACATAACTGACATTGCTGTCACAAAAATCATTGATAAAAATCTTTTCATCATCCCTTTGTACCTCCGGAAGCCACACCTTCCATTATCTTCTTGTGGAATATCAAAAACAGAATAATAAGCGGCAAAGAAATAACGACAACTGCTGCCATCATTGCGGGAATATTCTCACGTCCGAAGCCGTTCTCCCTGATTTCCTGTATTCCGTTCGAAACCAGAAAATAATTGGAATCATCCGTAATTAGTCTAGGCCATACGTAAGAGTTCCAGCACTCAATAACCTTTAATATGATAATGGTTATAATAGTCGGACGGCATATCGGTATCAGCACTTTGGTCAAGTACCTGAAGTCTTTCGTGCCATCAACCTTGGCCGCATAATACAAATCATCCGGAACCTGTTCGAAGTTTTCCTTTAACAAATAGATATAAAATACCGAAGTAACCGACGGCAGAATCAAACCTGTAAAGGTATTTCGAAGTCCCATATTTGTTATGGTAGCGAAATTGGTAATAACGACCAGTTCGTTCGGAATCATCATAAGTGCCAGGAAAAGAGTAAATATCAAATCCTTGCCCTTAAAAGACAATCTGGCGAAAGCAAAAGCCGCAAGCGTAATCACGAACAGCATCAGTGCCGTGGTAACCAACGTAAATATCAGCGTGTTAAACAAATATTTGCCCAACGAAACTGTAGTAAACGCATCCACGTAGTTTTGCATGGTCGGAGACAATGTAAAAAACTTCGGAACATATTCGGCATTATAGGCACCGTACCCTTTCACGGAGGTCAGAATCATCCAATAAAAGGGAAACAATACTATTATTGCCCATAAAGACAAAAGCACATACAAAATCGTACTTTTAATATTTCTTTTTGCTTTTTCTGTTTTGACTATTTTGTCATAATTCATTTCATTATTCATGTTACTTACTCTTTCTGCTAACCAACAGATTGATAACCGTAATTGTTAACACTATTGCAAACAGTATTATTGCTGCTGCCGATGCAAATGAAGGATATCCTCCGCTGTTACCGTACAGCATATCGTAAACATATCCGACTATCGTGTTCATTCCGGCAGCATTCAAATCCGTTCCGAACAAGGCAACTTCATCCGAATATGCTTTAAATGCACCGATAAATCCTGTAATAACCAAATAAACAATCATGGGAGAAATCATCGGCAAAGTGATTTTCCAAAAAACTCTCCAAGGTCTGGTACCGTCTATTTTGGCCGCGTTGTAATAAACGGGAGGCACCGATGATAATGCCGATGTCAAAATCAAGATTTTAAACGGCATTACTACCCATATTGTATAAAAGCACATAACGAACATCTTGGCCCAATACGGTCCGTCGATAAAATCAACGCTCGATCCGCCGAACAAATTAATCAGCATGTTAACCAAGCCGTCGGAATATGCGGTCTTTTTAAATAAAATCATGAACACCAGTCCGACAGCCAACGTATTTGTTACATACGGTAAAAAGTAAACAGTCTGAAACAGTTCCTTAAGAGGCTTTATCGAACTTAATCCCAACGAAATCAAAAGAGCCAGTATCGTTGAAAGCGGCACCGTAATTATTACGATGATAAATGTGTTTTTAACTGCCTGCAGGAAATATTCATCATGAAGAACAAATGAATAATTGTAGGAGCCCACACCGAACATCGTTCCGGATGCAAAATTATATCCTTCTTCAAACGAATACACGAAAACATCGATAAGCGGATATATCATGAATGCCCCGAGGAACAGTAAGGCAGGCAGCAAATATAAAAAGCTTTTTAGCGAATTTTTCTTTTCCATTATTCTACCTCAAGTTCGATTCTTTCCTCGGTCTCTTTATCAAAAGCAAATACCTTCTGTTTCTTGAGTGCAAATCTAACCTTATCTTTGGACAAATCAACGTTATTTTCGGCATTGATAATGCTTCTGACAACGCCCGAATCGTTAAGGCATTCCGCATGAGTAGAAACCACACTGACATCTCTGCCCATGACTTCCAATCTTTGGAGATTCAATCCGAAAGGTCCATCCTCGGAAAGCACAAAGCCTTCCGGGCGAATAGCAACGTACACATCACGTTCGCCTTCGTTCTTTATGCTGAGAATCTTTTCATCTCCGATATACAATCCCTTATTCTTTATCTGTCCGTTAAATACATTAATGGCAGGCGTTCCGAGGAATTTGGCAACAAACAAATTGACAGGATTGTCATAAACTTCCTGCGGTTTGCCCATCTGGTTAAGAACACCGTCCTTCATTACTACTATAATATCCGAAATACTCATGGCCTCATCCTGGTCATGTGTTACGAATATAGTGGTAATCTTAGTTTCTTTCTGAATTCTGCGAATTTCTTCTCTGGTCTGCAGACGCAGTCTGGCATCAAGATTCGAAAGAGGTTCATCCAAAAGAAGAACTCTGGGCATCTTTACCAAAGCTCTGGCTATGGCTACTCTCTGCTGCTGTCCGCCCGACAATTCGCTGGGTTTTCTGTCCATATATTGTTCTATCTGTACCAAGGAAGCAGCTTTCATTACCTTTTCTTTCATCTGTTCTTTGGTCAGTTTGTCCGCACCGCGCAGGTTCTCAAGAGGGAACTGGATGTTCTTAAAAACGGTAAGATGCGGATACAAGGCATAGCTTTGGAATACCAATCCTACTCCGCGAATTTCCGCAGGAATATCCGTTACATCGGTATCTTCGAAAAAGATTCTTCCTTCGGTAGGTTTTTCAAGTCCGCAAATCAGATTCAATGCCGTACTTTTACCGCAACCGGAAGGTCCCAACAATCCTACCAGCATTCCGTCGGGTATCTCAAAATCAAAATTATTGACGGCGATAACATCTCCGCCTTCTTTTTTATTTCTGTTCGGAAATTTTTTTGTCAAATTCTTTAATACTATTTTCATATTATTAACGCTCCCCGCTAATCCTTCCTGAATAAATTAAATATCGTACTGATTCTTCAAATCCCTGGATATGTGGTCCAAATCCGGATAAATCGAGCCTTCGGTGATACCGAACACTCTGAGCGAATCAATAAAATATTTTTTCCTCTCATGCGGTATTACTATCTTGTACAAAGTATTGTCATCGCAGATATCTTCAAGTCTCTGCAGTGAATTATGAACCGTAAAGTTGGCCTGTTGCGAATACATTCTCAAATTGTTCTCCGTCGAAGAACATGCCAAAATTCTGTCGTCCAGTTCATGATTATGGTGATTATGCTTGAATGCGGGCAACAGCATTTCCTGAGTGGTATCGGCATCAATCGGGTATATGCAGTATCCGAATCCTTCCATTTCATTAAATCGGTCGGGGATAAGCACCCACACGCACGCATCATTGTCGGGATGATCCTTGTAATCTTCCGTAGCAAAAAATGATGCAATTAGCGGAGACTGGCTCCAGTCCAACATTCTGGTCGGCAGTCCGTAGTGCTGCATGATAGCCACCCAACCCGCGTAATTATGCTTTTCGGGCGGATGATTCATTATCTGCTTGGCCCTTATATAAAAATCGTTTGTAATAAATCTTTCTACTTCAATTCGCTTCTTGGTACGCTGGATAGACGGAATCAATGATTTGCCGGCATCGTTTTCGCCTCGAAACCAAATTCTCGGTCCATGTAAATCACGCAGTGAAGTAACGAACTGAAGCAGTTCGTCTATCGTACTGATATTTTTTATTATCATTTGCTCCTCCGATTTGGCAGTAACACTACATTATCAATGTTTCATACTCATCTCTGGGCATGGGTTTCGCATACAGATAACCCTGTATCGTATCACAGCCTACATGCTTTAAGAATTCTGCCTGGTCTATTGTTTCAACGCCTTCGGAAATAATATCAAGCTGCAGTTCTTTTACCATGGAAACTACATTTCGAATAATGCTCTCTCCGCGCTCCTGATTTCGTCCGCGCAAAAATCCCATATCAAGCTTCAAAATATCAAGAGGCATATCCTTCAAAACATTAAGTGAAGAATATCCCGAGCCAAAGTCATCCATTGCAACTTTGAATCCCATACTTCTCAAAGCATCAATCTTTTTGGCTACGGAATCCTGTCTTGCCGAATACGCCGACTCCGTAATCTCAAAATGCAATAAATCGGGATCTATCGGATATCTCTTAAACAGTTCCCGTATCGTGTCAACGAAATCTTCTTCCGCAAGCGAAACACGAGAAATATTAACCGAAATCGGAATGGGCCTTAAGTTCTTGGAGCTCCAACCCTTTACTGCCATAAAGGCCTGTTCCCACATATATTTGTCCAACGTTTTAATAAATCCGTTCTTTTCAAAAATGGGAATAAACAATCCGGGGGAAATGACGGAGCCGTCCTTTTTCACCCATCTGCACAAGGTCTCCGCACCCACAATCTTTTGATATCTGTGCGAATACTGCGGCTGATAATATGCCACAAATTCATGGCGCTCGATAGCCGCATACATCTGAGACGTAACCATGGCTTCCGAAGCCAAACGTTCCCTCAATTCATCATTGTAGAAAAGGCATGTGCTGATTCCGTCTTCTTCGATTTTGTCTCGGGCCAACGAAGCATAATTAATCATGGTGTCGAGTTTTTCTTTTCGATCGGCATCAACATAAAGGCCCGCTCTGAAACTCATGGGGAACGAAACATCCAAATCCTCAAAAGTATATGTCTTGGCCGCATGAATTCTGTCCATAAGTTCATGGGTGTTTTCAAAACAAAGGAGCAGTTCGCCGCCTCCCAGTCTGGCACACACGCCGCGTCCCTCAACAAAGGTGCTTGCAATGCTGGCAGCCTTGCAAATAACGGCATCACCGTATGCAAATCCGTGCAGGTCGTTTATTACATTCAATTGGTTAACGGAAATGACTCCGATGACATAGGTCTTTTCGGGGTTTTCCGAATACATCTTATTTACTTTGCTGATAAATCCTTCTCTGTTCGGAATTTTGGTCAAAGGATCCGTATAGTAACGAATCAACAGTTCGTCATTCATATAATGGATGCAGTTTTCCATTTTGTTATAGCCGTATGCAATGGCTTTGGCCATCTCATAGCAGCTGTCATAACCGCAGGATCCGCAATCGATGTGACGCTTAATATCCGTATCCTTATGCATTGTTTCGAATATTTCATCGTACGCACTGTCAGGAATCATGTACGGCTGTCTGTATCTGCTGCTGTACTCAAATGAAAAGTCTTCCGGATCAAGATCCTTCATCGTTTCACACAAAATACGATAATTCTCCGAAGCCGATCCGCTGCCTGAAAGGAACTTAATATTGGCATCTTTTATACTCTGAACATTCTTTTGCAGATTCATAAAGCCATCGATTGAAAAGCGAATTCCGGATCCCTGGAAACATCCGTTTTCGCATATCGACAAGTCCATCAACACGGGACGAACTATATCACTTTCGGCAATCTGCTTCAGGACATTGTTGTATGCACCGATTCCGGAATGCTGCAAAATAATCTCGTTTCGTTCGAAATACATCTCCGTAAGGAATTTGAATCCTCCCTCCATCGGGAGAAGCGAACCCACATTGCGGGATTTGACATCCATATCCGCGTTGAAGGGAGTAGTATCAACATCCTTCAAATAATCCAAAAAAGCTTCAATTGTCAGATTATACCTGATGATGTTATCGTTTTGTTCCATTTCGTCTTTACGTGAAAGACAGGGGCCGAGATACGCTAAGGATGCACTGTCCCCGTTATATATTTTCGCATACAACGCCATACATGAAGAAGGTGATTGTACGGGAATCATATATTTAAGCATCTCGGGGTTATATACTTCGTAGTAGTTTACCTGTGCGGAACAATTGTTGATAATGAAACGTCGACCCGGTTCGTTCATATGCTCTTTGACATAGCGAACATGAGCCCATACGGATATCTCGGCACCGAAGCCGACATCATATATCAAATTAAGTCCCAAGGATTTTAGGTAGCCGAAGACCTGCGGTGCTTTATCGCTGTATAAAAGATAAAACGTCGGATCGGCCAAAAGCGAAATCTTCTTTCCCTCTTTCAGGTCATTAAAGAAAATCTCAACATCGTCCTTGGCACTTCTTGCACCGTGAACACAGGCGTTAAAGCATTTTCCGCAATGAATGCACTTGTCGGAAGATACCGCAATCTTTCTTTTTCCGTCCTCAACAACGGCAGCATTTGCTCCCGTAATCGGACAGCTTGATATACATTTATTGCAACCTATACAATTTTCATTGGTATATACCATACCATCGTTATAGTGTCTCATAAATACCTACTCAAAAATAGCCAATACACAGGTTTGATTAAGATGCTCATACCCCAATTGTTCACCCAGTCCGGAGCATCCTACATACTGTGGACAAATACTCAAAAGAACGTTACTGAAATCCTGCATCAGTCCGTCTTTTGTGAAAATCTTTGATCTGGTAGCGCAATTTACTACTATCATAAACTCACTGTGCAAATTCTCACGCGCTATTTCCGTCCTGGTTCTGTCCCAAACCGTTGCTATATCTTCAGGTTCCAAAAGAACCATTTTGGTGCAGTTATAAATTCTGGCAAAATATCCTATTGAACCGTCATCTGCAATATCCGCAGCATCCGTAATCAATATTTCGTCTTCGATAATTCGTCCCAGCGGATGAGAAGCCATACGCTCTTTCAGTTCATCTATCGGCATGTTCAAAGCTTCTTTGATGACACTGACTGCCGGACGCGAGTCAAATTCATATACACGTCTGTCTTCACAGTCCACATCCGTCGCGGTGAATTTGAATCCCGTGGGTTTATACATATTTTCCTTGTACAGGAATATACGTCCGTTCATATTGTGAATTAAAACAAACACGCTGCCTTCGGAATATACCGTTCCGTTTAATGACACACATGTCATAACATCGGTAGGGGTCGAAGACGAAGAACCGAATACGGGAATGTTTTCCTTTTCCAAAACACTCCTTAATGTATCAAGAACTATTTCCTCGCTTTTACCGTTTGCGGTAGTAAATTCCACGCAGACTGTATTGTTTGTGTCGCTGATATTTGATAAAGCTTCTGAAATATTGTCGGCATATTTTAACGGATATCGTGTTACATCGAGCAAAATACCGGCTCCGATTTCCAGATTGTCATAGAGTGCCATTACAGATACTCCCGACGCACCGTATCCTTCCGACGTAATGTTAATATCCGTGCTTGAGCCTATGGTGACGCAGTCCGGGTAAGCTTCGTAAATACTCCGGGCATACCAGGAAAAAGAAGCATTGTCCGCAAAAAACATAATAAGCGAGGGCTTCTTTCCGTTCGCGTCAATCTTTGCTTTAATCCTTGTTAATGCTTCATCTTTGTCTTTATCTGATTCATATGCGACAACGCATCTTCCTGCCATTTATTCATTTCCTCCTTCAAGGCCTTTGTGGCATTGACAAATTCTTCAAAAGCTTTTTCCGAATATATTGCGGCCAAGCGCCGCACGATTCCGCCTATAACATTTTTCGTTCTTTCGTCGAGTTCCTTATAAGAATTGACGGCAGAAAGGAAATTGCTCTTCGGATCATTTTTTAAATCAAATACATTCTTGGCATCATTCGATGAGAGCACGTCAAACAAAGCATCAATAAAGGTTCTGACCTCCGAATCCGAAAGGGAATATATCCAATCGTTCAAAGCCCTGTCCTTTAATTGTTTGGCTTTGGTCATTCCTTCTGCTTTGACAAACGCTCCGTCTACCGACTTCCAGGTATATGTATTATGTTGCAAAGCGCCCACACTCCAGCACTCCACAACCTCATAATCAATATTGTCTTCCAAAATAATCCCGACTATCGATGATTTCGGAATATACTTGTGAATCAAATTCTTAACAGCACCGAAATGACCCTCTTTGATTATTTCCGGTCGAAATCCGGGGCCGTCATGATCATATATGTCAAGAATTCTGTTTCTGGTGGATCTTTGGCAGTACATTGCGGCAAACACAGCCAGGTTTCCGCCTTTCGAATGTCCTCCGACTCTAAATGAACCTGCTATTTTTTTAGCCACCGAATCTAAATATTCTGCTGCCATATACTGCGACTGCAAAGGTTCCGAATAAGCCAGCATCATGTCTTCTTTCCAGCCTACCAGGGTTGCATCCGTTCCTCTAAAGGCTATATATACACTCTTATCGGGCAGAATATACGTAACGGCCGCAAACTGTGACTCCGAAACCTGTGAAATCACATTTTCATAGTAATTGAGTTTCATACCACCGAATCGCTTCGAATTCGATACGTTGGCAAAAAGCTCCATATTCTCTTTTTTATACCAATAATCACGAAGGATATTGTCCAGATTATCACTTTCAAATATTGAGTTTATCGATACCGGGCCGGCATCTTCGTCAACATTCTTTACAAATCCGTCGTAATTCAAATACGAAAGTTGCGAAAGCACCAAACTGTCAACTTCATTGAAGGGCTTTTCGTCAAAATCATATTTGCCGAATTCAGCCACATATGAAATAACATTGTTCATAAAATCAAACTTACCTCACCTGATGACAAATCTTCCGTGTGACCGTCATCAAACAAAACTTTCAACGAATAATCACGGTTCAGCGACAACACTTTCACCTTCGGTCCGTTCAAAATGTTTACCGTTTGGCCGAGAATAAAAAGACGCTTTTCATACTCGTCGAAATAATCGCATTGTTCTCGATTATGGTACAGTTCTTCAAAATTTTCGATTATCTTTGACGCAAGTTTTCTGCGAATATCTTCATCCGTCCTGTCAAAAACGTATCCGGCGCGATTTTCTATATCCTGCGGAAATCCGCCGTCCGGAGCATAGACATTAACTCCGACTCCGCAAACAACAAACGAAGGTATTCCGTTAACTATCTGCGGAGAGCATTCCGTCAAAATTCCGGCAACCTTTCTGCTGCCGATGTACAAATCATTAACCCATTTAATGGAAATAGAAGGGCTTTTCAATTCCTCCAAAGAAAGAGCAACGGCAACCGCCATCATCGTAGTCAGTTTCGTACATTCCGAAACAGGCGCTTTCGGATGAAGCAAAAGGCTCAAGTATAACCCGGTGTCTTTCGGAGAAAAAAAGTTTCTGCCGCTTCTGCCACGTCCGTTTGTCTGCTCAAATGAAAGGAGAGCACAGTCATCGCTTTCTCCCGACAATCCTCTGGAATATAAGCACGAATTGGTGGAATCAATACACCGAACAAACTCTGTCTTCATAATCAAAAATTACTCGCTCTTAGGCATATCAATTTTAATATGTACGTCCGCAAGCTGCTTGGGATCTACTTCGGAAGGAGCTCCCATCATTACATCCTGTGCGGTCTTATTCATCGGGAACGGAATAATCTCTCTGATGCTTTCTTCACCTGCAATAAGCATAACCATACGGTCAACTCCGGGGGCAATTCCTGCATGCGGAGGAGCTCCGTAACAAAACGCATTGTACATTGCGGGGAATTTAGCTTTAACATCATCTTCTCCCAAGCCTACAATCGAAAAGGCCTTAACCATGATTTCAGGATCATGGTTACGAACGGCACCTGACGACAATTCGACACCGTTTACAACCAGGTCATACTGATAAGCATTGATTGACAAAGGTTCCTCGTTACATAAAGCTTCCATACCGCCCTGAGGCATTGAGAAAGGATTATGACAGAATTCAAGTTCACCTGATTCTTCACCGATTTCGTACATCGGGAAATCAACAATCCAGCAGAACTCATAGCAATCGCTCTTCATATGTCCTTCACAGTTGGCACCGAGGAACTTTCGAAGAACTCCGGCAGTCTTTAATGCATCCAGATGCTTTCCTGCTGCCAACCCTACAAAATCTCCTTTATTCAATCCCAACGTCTTTATGACTTCGTCTTTTTTATCCTGGAGGAACTTTGATATGCCTCCGACGATTTCTCCGTTTTCATCAAGTCTGAACCAATATGTCTTATTGCCCGACTGGATCTCAACGTCTTCTATTATTTTATCGATTTGCTTTCTCGTGAGTGCAAAGTCACTAACTTTTACAGCCTTAACTTCATTTCCTTCAAAAGGGCCGAACGGAACATCCTTCATAAGCTCCGTCACATCGTCAAGAACTAAATCGATACGCAAATCAGGTTTATCCGAACCATACTTCTCCATGGCCTCTTTGAAAGGGATTCTGACAAAAGGTGCCTTGGATGCTGTTTTATAAACACCGTACTTGGCAAATACCGGAGGAAGTACATCCTCGATAACGGCAAAAACATCTTCCTGGGATGCAAATGCCATTTCCATATCGAGCTGATAGAATTCACCGGGAGAACGGTCAGCTCTGGCATCTTCATCTCTAAAGCAGGGTGCCACCTGGAAATATCTGTCAAATCCCGATGTCATCAAAAGCTGCTTAAACTGCTGAGGTGCCTGCGGCAATGCGTAAAACTTGCCGGGGTGGTTTCTTGACGGAACCAGATAGTCTCTGGCACCTTCCGGTGAAGAGCATGTCAATATGGGAGTAGTGATTTCCAAAAAGTCATGATCAATCATGGCTTTACGCAATTCCGCAACAATTTTGGAACGAAGAACGATTCTTTCCTTTACCGCAGGATTACGCAAATCCAAATATCTGTATTTAAGTCTGGTTGCTTCATCTGCTTCCTTTGAACGATTGATTTCAAAAGGCAGCTCATTATATCTGCATCTTCCGAGTACCTTGATATCTGTAGGCACTACTTCGATTTCACCTGTGCTGATTTTCTTGTTCTTTGATTCTCTTTCTCTGACAACGCCTTCAATCTGAAGAGTAGACTCATTATTTACACCGTTAAGCTTTTCCATCATCTCTTCGGTCTCGATAACCACCTGCGTTACTCCGTAAAAATCTCGAAGAATCAAAAATCCGAGGTTTTTCGAAACCTGACGCATGTTGTCATAAAACCCTGCGAGTACTACCTTCTCTCCAACGTTTTCAATTCTTAATTCATTACAATTATGTGTTCTAGACTGAACCATTTTTATGCCTTCCTTTATATAAATTTTTATTATATCTCAATCTCTAATCTTCCTTCTTCGTAGTCTTCCAGGCTCGCTCTGCACGACTGAAAGCACTCAAGAAGAATCGGTGAAAATACACCGCAGTCTCCGGCGTTAATCTTGTCAAACGCAACGTCTTTGGGATACGCCTTTTTATATACTCTGTCATTGACCAAAGCATCATACGCATCAGTAAGCGACAATATCTGAGCTTCTATGGGAATTTCATCTCCCCTCAGGCCTTCGGGATATCCTGCTCCGTCATACTTTTCATGATGACACTTAATCATGTTTCGTACGATGGTATCATATTCATCCGACCACACCTTGCCGATTTCGTCTATCATTTCAATTCCGCGCAGGGTATGCGACTTCATATATTCATACTCTTCATTGGTCAGTCTTCCGGGCTTTAAAATAATACTGTCCGGGATGGCCGTTTTCCCTATATCGTGAAGAGAGCACGCACTGACCATCATACCTATCTTTTCTTCGGTAATATTGTATTCAGGATGTATCTCGCTCATTCTTTTGGCCATCAGATACGTCAACGCTTTAACTCTTTTTATATGGGCATGGTTCTCGGGATTTCTGTATTCAACTATTGTTCCGATGAGTTCAACCAGTTTCCCGAACTCTTTGGTCTGTTCGACTTTCTGATCCATAAAAATCCTCCGAATTAATTAGTTTTCTTTTGGGCATTCTTTAATATGCATACTCTGTTATCGACTTTCTTGACGCAGACTCCGGTTTGCTTGCTCGAAAGAACTCGCTTGCCGTCGATTTCAATCATTACATTGTCGAATAACGTGCCTGAAACCGTCAGCATAGACTCTGCCGTCGCAGCAATCTGAGCCATGATATTGTCCAAAGTAGCATTATATTCATCCATTTCCTTGTGAATGGTATATATGGCATTTTCGATTTTGATGTACATATCCATAGCCGAACGAATTTCCGGAGGATACTTTTCCTCGATATCGCTTCGGCCTTTTTCTAGTACCATCAATTTATTGGACAAATCGGCAAGGTGTGATTCTACCGTTCGCTGCTGAGCAAGCATTTCATTCGAAACACCCATCCTGATTACGGTACGCAACCCTATGTCACTGCCTACATTTGTGACCTGTATATCTCTGGTGGCAAACATCATGCCACCCAGAATCAATCCCTTATTTCCGAAAATGGTTATGGCATCTTCGCAATACACATCGGAATTAAGACAATAATTTGCTTTTATATGTTTCCCGGCTCTGATGGACGCAGATTCAAAGAACTTGGCTTCGATGCAGCCTTTGGCCTCAACGCATCCTACTCCGCCGCCGTTAACTCCCTTCTTTATCAGAATGTCGCCGTTTGACTTTATGGTGCAGTCTCCTACGAATCCGTCAATAACGATATCTCCGCCGGCTTCGACCGTAACACCGTCCGAAACATCTCCCGCGATATTTACATTGCCGGCAAATTTGACATTTCCCGTAGCCCTGTTAACATCCTGTAATGTCAAAATGGAAGAAACTTCCATTTTTCCGTTTTCAACACTGACGCGACCGTCATATTCGGAAACATATGTCTTCTCGTCCGGAAGTACATAAAAGCCTTTACCCTTTAATCTGGGCAGTTCCTTTCCTTTCTTTGACGGAATCGGCTTTCCTGTAACGGTAAAGCCCTGAATTCCGTTTCCCGCAGAATGATAATATGCAAGTTTTTGGTCTTTATGAACCTCCTCATACCATTGCGTATTCTGAAAATCAACGGAGCCATCCGGCAAAAGCTTTGGTTCTCGTTTTCTGGTCGTATCAAAGAAATATTCAAATTCACCGTCTTTTCCGTCAACGGCCTTTCTTCCTCGTGCTATGGGAACAAAGTCTCCCAAATCACGGCCTGCCAGCAAATTGTCTACTGTTCTGGCATCTATATTCTGTGTGATTCCGGCCACACGTAGAGATCGTAATATATCTTTTCTGGTTACCTTTCCGTACGAATTCACATTTACCCTGATAAATGCCACCATATCGTCCGGTGATACATTGATGGTAATACCATCCCTGTTTTCTTCGAAAGTAACGTTCTCTTTCCGGTCCTTTTTCTCTTTCGATTCTTCATTTTCGTCCGAATCGGTATCGAAATCCAAATTTTCCAAAGGGCCCTGCGTCGGCAGATAATCTTCGTCGTCATATGTATCCGATTCCAGGCGCATTTTGTGCATAATGTTTGCCGGGAACATTAATGACGCATAATCCGAAGCCGGCAGTCCTTCTTCAAGGCCGAGTCGGATTTCCATCATCTGTTTCCTGTTATACAAGGGATCCAGATAATACGTTACATCAATCTGATTGAGGAGTCCGAAACGGATTTCCCGCATCTGTCCCCAGGTATAATCTGTTTTGGCATACAGTTCGACATCCAAACCGTCTCTTAATCCTTCCGCAATTTCATCTATTGCAGAACATGAAAATTCCGGTTTCAAATATTGCGGGATATCAAGCCCGTCTGCCATGGCCTGCCATATGGACGCCAGCTGTTCGCCGTCATACCCTTCGTTCACATAGTTCAGTATGTCAACATGCGCAAGCAATGACTTACGTACCTCACGAATTATATCAACGTCATAATTCAAAAAATCCGAAAGGTCGATTCCTTCTTCCAAGCCTCGACGCATCTGATGCATCTTTTTGGACGGAATATCCGGAGAATCGTACAAGGAAACATTCAGTTCCCGAGACAGTCCCTCACGGATTTCTTCCAGCTGGAACCAGTCATACTCCGGCTTGGCATAGTCAATCATATCGAGTCCCTGTTCGAGCCCGATACGCAGCTGATACATCTGTTGTGGCATCAGATTCTTATCGGTATAAATTTCATACCGAATTCCCGAATCCATACCTAACGATATTTCTTCAATTTGTGCAGGTGTAAATCCGCCATCCAAAAAGGCTTTTTCTATTTCCGGCGTCATCTGTTTCCCCCATAAATTTAGGCATAACCATACAGATATAATTTTACTAAAAAACGGCAAAAAAATAAAGAGCATTTACCAAAATAAACGCTCTTTATGTAAACCAAAATATTTCAAAGATTAATTGTTTTCATTCATCTTTACAAGCTTTGCTGCCTGGTCGGCCGTAATGCATGCATCAATGATTTCCTGAATGTCACCGTTCATTATTTTATCAATCTTGTAAAGTGTCAGATTGATTCTGTGGTCGGTAACTCGTCCCTGGGGGAAGTTGTACGTTCTGATTTTTTCCGAACGGTCTCCCGTTCCTATCTGGCTCTTTCGAAGTTCGGCTTCCGCATCATGTGCTTCCTGCTGTGCTAAATCATAAAGTTTGGTTCTTAACAGTGCAAAAGCCTTTTCCTTGTTCTGTCTTTGATCCTTTTCCGTCTGTGAATAAATAACAATTCCCGTAGGGTAATGGGTCAATCTAACGGCCGAGTCGGTAGTGTTGACACACTGTCCGCCGTTTCCGGATGCTCTCATGACATCGATACGAATATCCTTTTCGTTAATCTCTACATCAACATCTTCGGCTTCCGGCATGACAGCCACAGACATGGTCGATGTATGAATTCTGCCGCCTGATTCTGTTTCGGGTACACGCTGTACTCTGTGAACACCCGACTCATACTTCATAACCGAATATGCGCCTTCTCCCGTAATCATGAAAGTAGCGGACTTCATACCGCCGATTCCGATTTCGTCACATTCGATTAATTCGGTCTTCCATCCTTTGGACTCAGCGTAATGCACATACATTCTGTATATTTCGGCAGCAAACAACGCAGCCTCGTCTCCGCCCGCGCCTGCGCGGATTTCGACCATTACATTCTTATCATCATTAGGATCTTTGGGCAGAAGCAATATCTTAAGTTCCTGTTCAAGCTCTTCAACACGCTTCTTTGCTGTAGACAATTCTTCCTTCAGCATTTCCTTCATATCCGCATCCGATTCGGTTTCCAGCATGCTGAGGGAGTCCTCAATATCCTGCTTACATTTTTTGTATTCTTTATATGCTTCCACTATGGGAGAGAGATTGGCCTGTTCCTTCATCAGTTTACGGAATCTGTCCTGATTATCCGTAACACCGGCCGAGCCCAATTCGCCCATCAATTCTTCATAGCGGATAAGCAATGCTTCTAGTTTGTCAAACATATCTTTCTCCTGGCTTTGACTACACGATCATTTTGAGCGTAGTCCTTTATTATCTCAACATCTGTATAATTATTATCTTTCATAATCTTTGACACGTCTTCGCCTTCGTCATACCCTATTTCCAGAAATATGAATCCTCCCGGGCGCAGATGTGAAAAAGCATCTTTGGCTATTATCCTGTAAAAAGAAAGTCCGTCGGTCCCTCCGTCCAACGCAATAATCGGATCGAAATCCTTAACTTCCGGAGCCAATGTTGCTATATCTTCGGTCTTTATGTACGGGGGATTTGATACAATAATATCAAATGTGCCGTCAACTGATTCAAACATATCGGATTTGATATATTCAAATGATACATCAGTTCTTTCCGATAATATTCGTTCGGAATTCTGTCTTGCTACATTAAGCGCATCTTCGCTGATATCAACTCCAACGCCTTTACAGTCATTTGAAAAGTTAAGAAGCGATGTCAATATGCATCCGGATCCCGTACACATATCCAGTATGCATTCGCCGTCATGAATCTCCTTTAGCGCCTCTTCAACCAGACATTCCGTGTCGAACCTCGGTACCAGGACGTTTTCATTGACCACAAAAGTCAATCCCATAAAATCCTGTGTCCCCGTTATGTGTTGCAACGGAATCCTTTTTATTCGTTTTTCTATGCATTCATTGAATGTCTTGAGTTTTTCTTCATCAAGCTCTGTCTCGGGATGCGACAACAAATATCCCTTGTCGTAGCCGAATACATGCGCAATAAACAGTGATGCATCAATCGGTGCGTCACAAATACCCGCTTCCAAGAGAGCGGTTTTGGCGTTGTCATACGTTTCCTTCAGTGTCATCTTCATCCTCAGAAAGCCATGACTCATCTATTTCGTAACCGAATTCTTCGTAAAGATATGCCTTCCAATCAAAAACAGCTTCAACCGCCTTTATTGCCACTTCCAGCATTTCATCATCGGGCTCTTTGGTCGTAGCATGCTGAAGCCACATTCCCGGAGCGGAAACAATCTTTACAAAAAGGTTGTCACTTCTGCCTGCCAAACGAATAATTTCGTATGAAATACCTGCAATCACGGGAACCAGTGCCAAACGAATAACCACTCTCAGTGCATGATTATCCACACGAATAAAGAAAAACAAAATAACACTGATCAAAATAACCAGAAACATGAAGCTGGTTCCGCAACGCTTATGAATACGCGAAGATTTTCTGGCATTCGATACCGTCAACGGGCGTCCCTTTTCAATGCAGTTAATGCACTTATGTTCGGCACCGTGATACTGATACAGTCTGTGAATATCCTTCATCAGGGAAATGCCGATAATGTATATCAGAAATACTATTATTCTGATGGCGCCTTCAATAATGGCCAGCAGTGAATCGTTTCGAATAAACTCCGTCAATTTGGCCGAAACAAAGTACGGCAGCAAAATGAACAATGCTACCGCGATAAGCATTGATACCACCGTAACAATACCCATCATGATGTTTTCGCCTTTTCCTCCGGAAACCTTGTCCAAAGCCTTATCAAGTTTAGTCGGCTCGGCATCCTCTTCATCAAAGAATTTTGCGGAATGATTAATTGTTTTCATCCCCAATATCAATGAATCCAGGAAATTAAATATTCCGCGAACAAAAGGAACATCTTTTAACTTACTGTTATGAAGAATCGATCTGTACGCTTCGACATCGACATCAATCTCTCCGTCGGATTTTCGTACAGCCACCGCATAATCATCTTTGTTTTTCATCATTACGCCTTCGAGTACGGCCTGTCCGCCTATTCCCGAATAATGCGCTTTTTTCTTATCTCGTCTGGAACCCATATAACATCACCCAAAATGAAAAATTAAGGCTGAGGAGTAATTTCCTCAGCCTCAAAAAACTTATTTACTCTCAACGCCGTACTTTCTATTGAACTTATCAATACGTCCATCAGTTCTGGCAGCCTTCTGCTGACCTGTATAGAATGAATGGCACTTAGAACAAACTTCTACGTGAATTTCAGGCTTTGTTGAACCTGTTGTAAATGTGTTACCACAGTTACATGTTACTGTTGCTTCATAATACTCAGGATGTATTCCTTCTCTCATAATTTCCTCCATTCCGAAGTGTAAATATGCGACCTAACAGTCAGCTTGCGCTAAAGGATTAAGTTATTCGCATCTGCGATTACACTTTGACTAAAAATATGTTTACCACGCTGCTTACAAACACAGCCTAGTCATTGTATCATATGAAAACACGGAGTGCAAGACAAAATTTAGAGCCACTTCGACTTCTTGGCCATGTTAACGAACTCTCTGTTATCTTTCGTTTTATAAAAAAGATCGAGAATGTGGTCGACAGCTTCCTCCGGCTTTAGTCCGTTAACAGCTTTTCTGATAATGTTAATGGCCTCCAGCTCATCTGCATCCAGTAACAGGTCCTCTCGTCTGGTTCCGGATTTCGGAATATCAATTGCGGGGAACACTCTCTTTTCTGACAGCTTTCTGTCAAGAACCAATTCCATGTTACCTGTGCCCTTGAATTCCTCGTAAACAACGTCATCCATCTTCGATCCTGTTTCAACCAATGCCGTTGCAAGGATTGTAAGTGAGCCGCCCTCACGCATATTTCTGGCGGCGCCGAAGAATCTCTTCGGCATATGCAAAGCTGCGGGATCCAAACCGCCTGAAAGAGTTCTTCCCGAAGGAGCTACCGTCAGGTTATAAGCTCTCGTCAATCTGGTTATTGAATCAATCAAAATCATAACGTCCTTGTTATGCTCTACCAGTCTTCGTCCTCTTTCGATTACCATTTCCGATACTCTTTTATGATGTTCCGGCAATTCGTCAAATGTCGAATAAATAACTTCAACGTTAGGGCCTTCAATTGCTTCCTTGATATCCGTTACTTCTTCGGGACGTTCATCAATCAGCAAAATAATCAAATGTGTATTCGGTTGATTCATCTTAACGGATTTAGCCACTTCCTTAAGCAACGTGGTTTTACCTGCCTTGGGCTGAGAAACAATCATTCCTCTTTGTCCTTTTCCGACAGGAGAAATCAAATCCACAATTCTCATGGCTACAGAACATCCGGGGCGCTCCAATCTGATTCTCTCATCCGGGAAAATAGGAGTCATATCCTCGAAATTATATCTGTGCGAACTTTCCTCAGGCGTATATCCGTTAATGCTGGACACATACAAAAGTGCTGCAAATTTTTCGGTCTGGGTACGTGTTCTGGTATGTCCGACCAATATATCGCCCGTTTTCAATCCAAACTTCCTGATCTGGCTTGGAGAAACATATACATCGTTTTCACCGGGCATATAGTTTTCGCATCTGATAAAACCATACCCGTCAGGCATTACTTCCAATATGCCGCTGGCTTCCTCACCGCTGTCAAGTTCACGGGGATAGTTGTACATATCATAAACTTCATTTTTAGAAAACTTTTTCTCGGGTGCTTCTTCCGAAGAAGTATTCTCTTTGGCAGCGCTATCCTTCGGAGCAGAATCTCCGTTATCTTTGGGCTGCTCGGGGGCTTTTGCCGGCGCAATTGATTTGGGCGCTACATCTTTGCCTTTTGCCAAATCCTTTTCGTCTTCTTTAAGCATCAGTTCGACCAGCTCATCTTTCTTCATCGAAGATGTGCCCTTCAAACCTCTGGCTTTCGCGATGGCCTTTAAGTCCACCAACTGGAGAGATAAGTATTTTTCTTTCATACTCATAAATCAGTATTCCTCCTCATATACATATACAGTACATAATATTCAAAATAAATCTGGGAAAAATGTTGATTAACAAAAGAAAATCTATAAAGAATTCTCTAATTTGACTCATTATAACGCACCCGTTTTCATTTTGCAATACATCCGAATCGCTGATTATCGGGTGTTGTAAGGATGTGCCGGACTTCAAATTTCTGTGTTTATTATTCGTTGCGTAATCATATCCTGCTCATATAGACGAGATACGGCCTGCGAATTTGGTATTACTTTGCTCACACGTGCTCAACTGCACTTTTGACTAACAAACTCGCATCTTCGAATGCGTTCGGCCGGACCAATTGGCAATCCATTGCCAAATTGAACCTAAAAACCCCGTCCAGGGGTTTTTGCCTACAGTTAGTCGAGTTTCTAAGTCAAAAGCACAATCTCGTCCTATCGGTTCGCAAACCAACACCGAATTCTCCGGCCTAGTTTATCTACAAGCTATCGATAGTGTAAGTGGAGTAAGCATATATGCAGTTTGCGTTCCTTGCGGAGTAAAATTAAGTTTTCTTAATGCTTCCTAGGCACACAGCGAATTTCGGCATGGATGCCGAAATAGGAGCAATGGTCCCCGAAGGGGACCCAGTTACACGGATGTCGGGTGCGACGTTCGCGTCCGTTTCCGAAACCTTGAGGAAGCATTTAGAAAACACATTTTACGCAGATAGGAAGCAAACTGTATATATGCTTACGGAACGTTTACGCATCACAACGTGTGAGCAAAGTAATACCGAAGGCGCAGGACGTATCTCTCGTCTATACGATAGGAAGCAAACTGTATATATGCTTACGCAACGTATCTTTCAAAAACATTGTGTGAGCAAAGTAATACCAAATTCGCAGGCCGTATACAGCGAAAAGGACAGGGGCGAACCCTGTCCTCAAATTGATTATTTATCTGCTTTTATAACGCGTCGTAATGCTTCGACCGCAACTTTAACTGCGCCGGATGTATCCTCACTCATGTCTTGATCCAGACCTGCCGCTTCTCTTTCCTGATTCCATATAACGTGGAAACAAGAACCGGCACGGCAACGCAATGCGCTGGCAATAACAAACAATGCCGCAGATTCCATCTCGGAAGCCTTTACGCCCAATCTTTTCCATGATTCCCACTTGCTCAAAAGCTCGTAGCTGACAGGGCTCTTCTGGGGGCTGTGCTGTCCGTAAAATGAATCTTTGTTCTGAACAATTCCCATATGAGTTGAAAATCCGAGTGAATTTGAAGCTTCTTTAAGAGCCATGGCAACATCAAAATCAGCAACTGCCGGGAATTCTATCGGAGCATATTCCATGGATGTATGCTCATATCTGATAGCACCCGTTGCCACAACTATATCACCGGACTTAACATCCAAATCAATTCCTCCGCATGTACCGCAACGGATAAAGGTATCAGCTCCTATATTGTGCAGTTCCTCAACTGCGATAGCCGTAGACGGTCCGCCGATTCCTGTCGAGCACACGCTGACTTTTACGCCCTCGAGATATCCCGTGTATATGTTGTACTCACGGTTCATCCCAATATGTTTGGCATCATCAAAGTATTCGGCAATAGATTCACATCTGCCCGGATCCCCGCAGAGAATGACATATTTGCCCACATCACCTTCAACACATTTTATATGAAACTGTTTTTCTAACTCCTGCATTATTCTACCTCCATTACAAGTTTGATAGTGCTATAAGTATAGTTTCATATTCTTTTTCTGATTAGTCAAGTTCTTCTTTCTATTTCTTACTTCTCGGGGCCCAGGAGGCTTCCTTGGTTTACTCTCTCCTGGGCCCCCATCTTCTGTTCTTGCTTCCCGGGGCCCGGGAGGCCTCCTTGGTTTACTCTCTCCCGGGCCCCCAGCTTTTTCTCCCTGCTTGGGTGATAATAATCATGCGGCGTGATAATCGAGTAGGCGGCTTCCTACTCGATTGAACTTTGGCGTCAAATGGATATTTGTGCAAGCACAATATCCGCTTGACGCCTTATCGCACATGAAAAAAGCTCTGAGAAACAGATGTTTCTCAGAGCTTATGTGTCAACAATCACATTTATTTCACTATTCAGATAAACTCCGGTGCTTCAAATACAACATTACGTTCAAGGAGATGCTCAATAAATAATTTGTAATACTCGGGAACCATCTGTTCCGTTTCATCATGAGCATGGAGCAACAGAATATGTTGGCTGTTATCCTTTAGCAATGCTCCACCCTGCTCGGGATTATCATTGTGTATTCTCTCCCACACATTATCCAGCGTAAAAGAACTGCCCGGGCGAATGTTATATTCCGCAAAATCAAAAGTCCATAAAGTATCGATGTCCTTATCCAGCCCGACTTCTTTCCAAAAAGGAAACGCTATCTGTGTATCCTTAAGTTTGTCAAAGCCCTTTTCTTTGAGATAATTTTGTAAAACATCCTTGTTATTTCCGCCCTTATCTCCGTACGGAAAGCGAAACGGTCTGAATTTGCGTTCTACGCCGGCATCCTCATAAAGCTTATTAAGGACTTCTTCATTCTTCTCAATTTCTTCTTTTGCCTCTTCGATCGACAAATCGGAAAAAGCAGGATGCGAATAGCTGTGGTTTCCAAGCACAATTCCGTGTTTAACCACATACAAAGCCTCATCATAATACTTCTTTATGTTTTCACCCACGCCAAACATAACCGGATGAATATTTTTCTCAAGCAAATAGTCAACCAATGCCGGAGTATTTTTCGAAGCTATATCATCTATCGTTAAAATCGCACCAATCATCTTTACTCAAAGCCTCACAAAAAGATCCAAAGAAATAACTAATTCAGAATCTGTCCTGTGCCAAGCATTTTACCTATATGCAGCGGTCCTGCAAATCCGTCAGCATCCAAAAATGCACTCAAATCCGTGCCCTTGGGAATCGTTATCTTAATAAGGTGTCCGTTAAATTTAAAGAAATATTCAATGTCAACAGGCGATGATGCTATGGCTGCCACTATGTTCTTATCAAAAGTAATGGGATTTACCGAGTAAATGGCAACAGGTGCGGGTGCAGCAGCATTGCCCAAAGCTGTAGCGGCACTCATCTTAGCGTTAGCGCTTTTTGCAATCTGTGTAATTCCGGAAGCTATTCCCTTTGATGTCTTAAATGACGAAAAATTGTATGTGGTTCCTGCCAAAGCGGCGCCATCGGAAGCAGGGATTGCATCATTGCTTGCCAAATTGGCAACATCCATCCGGCTCTCCTGCTGCTCTGCTGCTTCATACTCTGCTATAGCCTGTTCCATGCGTTCCTGTGCAAGCTGTTCGGGGCTCTTTACAGGTGCGGGAGCAACGTTTGATGAATTTCCTTCGGATGAAGGTTTTCTTGCAGGTTTATTATATACTTCATTGACAGTAACTGTGAAATACGACGCTGCAGGCCTAACCTGCACTTCTTCACCCGGCGCTATCGAAGCATCAGGATGTTCCTCGCTATAAATATAAATCTCCACGTTTGGCGGAGTATTTGAAGCAGCACGTACTTTGATAGTGTATTCGGTGTCATTATACAACATGACACTACCGTCATACTCATATCCTTTATCCGGTTGTAACTGCGAAACATAAAATGTTGTTTCCGCAAAAGAGCAAATGCTCATGCCCATTATGCATAAAACCGCAAGCAGTGCACTTCCAAATTTTCCAATCTTTTTCATGTTTTTTATACCCTCCTAAAGATATTTAACACATTTAACCGTACAATGAATTTTATTACCTCAATATATTTTCAGTCAAGAAAAATATATTGATATTTTCATGTTTTTCTTCCGACTCGCATCTGATACGTAAAAAAGGGTCCCGTTTTCGGAACCCTTTACACCAAAATACTGTTGCTTTATTCAGCTTCGTCCAAAGACTGTGTAACATGAACCTGAATGGTTCTGTCGTAACACTTAAAGGTCTCATCAACGAACTTTTCGTCAGGCTTCTTGGTAAGAAGTGAAACAATAGGAACAATTACCAATCCTGCAATCATGGTAAATGCACCTGCATTAATGGGGGACTGCAACAATACCGGCAATGTAGCCTTAAAGAGCATGTTATAAACCATAAATCCTGCTCCAAAGATAAAGCTGGCCATGCATCCCCACTTGGTAGTTCTCTTCCAGTACAAACCGTATAAGAAAGGAGCCAGGAAAGCACCTGCCATGGCGCCCCATGAAACACCCATCAACTGAGCGATAAAGGTAACGCTTGACTTATACTGAATAACAGCTAATATTACCGAAATCAAAATGAATACCACAATCAGAATACGAATCCACAAAACCTGCTTTTTGTCATCCATTTTCTTAACTACATTATCCTTTATAACATCAATGGTAAGTGTTGAGCTCGAAGTCATTACCAATGAAGACAAGGTTGACATTGATGCAGATAAAACAAGAATAACCGTAAGTCCGATAAGCGCAGGTGAAAGATTGCTCAGCATGGTAGGAATAATCGAATCATAACCGCCTGCCGCAATATCGATTTCATCGGAAAAGAGTCTTCCGAATCCGCCGAGGAAGTAGCATCCGCCTGCAACTACAGTTGCAAAAATCGTAGAAATAATCGTTCCTTTTGTGATAGATTTTTCAGACTTAATCGCATAGAACTTTTGAACCATCTGAGGAAGTCCCCATGTTCCCAGTGAAGTTAATATGATAACTCCGATTAAGTTAATCGGGTCAGGTCCGAAGAATGATGCGAAAACGCCCGGTGTATCTGTGACAGTAGTGTCATTTATTCTGGCAAGGCCGTCTAAAGCTGCCATGAAACCACCCTTGCTCTTTAATACAGCCAAAATGATAGCCACAATACCAAAGAGCATTATTATTCCCTGAATAAAGTCATTGATGGCAGTAGCCATGTATCCTCCGGCAATAACATAAATGCCTGTAAGGATGGCCATTACTATGATACACACTACATAGTCAATATTAAATGCCATTCCAAACAATCTTGATAATCCGTTATACAAAGAAGCGGTATACGGTATCATGAAAATAAATACTATAAAAGAAGCTGCTATCTTTAATCCCTTTGACTGGAATCTGGCTCCGAAGAATTCAGGCATGGTAGCCGAATCGAGGTGCTGTGACATTACTCTGGTACGTCTGCCGAGTATTCTCCATGCAAGCATCGAACCGAGCAAAGCATTTCCTATTCCTATCCAGGTAGAAGCTATTCCGTATTTCCATCCGAACTGGCCGGCATATCCTACGAAGATAACCGCACTAAAATAACTGGTTCCGTATGCGAAAGCGGTAAGCCAAGGTCCTACCGACCTTCCGCCCAATACAAATCCGTTTACATCCGTTGCTTTGCTTTTGCAGTAAAAACCGACTCCGATCATTATTGCAAAGAAAGCTACTAACATTACAATCTTGATAATCATTTTCTTAATCTCCTTGCTTTATATTTTGCTTTAAAGTGTTATGCACTTTAAAGTGTTAAAGTTTTCAGTCCTATTATAAGGCCGTTTCAGGCGGCCTTATAAACTTCTATTTATGCCTTATTCTG
>JAZUFW010000031.1:0-3994 GCA_045640905.1 Lachnospiraceae bacterium | reverse complement strand
CTAATTGTCTTCCTAAGACCCGCTTGGCCTCCGACTTATCAGATTACTTCCGCGTGCGAGTATCTCACCGGATTCTCCGCTTTTACAGATATCGCCGGTTTGTGTGTTTATGATTTTGAGTTCGATATCTTTGGAAGGCTTTCCTACGGTGCGGGAGACGTGTTCGGTAGTGTCTCCGTAGGGACTTATCGATATAGGGGATATTTCGCTTAATCCGTATGCTGTAGAAAACTTGCAGGACGGTAATTTTTTCATAAGTTCATGTATCTGGTCCTCAGACATCGGTGCAGCACCGAATACTATAGATCTAAGGCTTGAAAGTCTATTAAAATCAAGTCCTTCTTTTCCCGAAATCGCAAGAAGAATCGTGGGCACGGCAAACATTATCGTGCATTTGTTCGTATCTATTGCAGAAACAATCGTTTCAATATGAATATCCTTCGGAATACATATTTCTGCACCCATAACAAGCGCCAGTCCCATTACACCGTTTAGTCCGACAACATGGAACAGAGGAGAAACAAGGCAGAACCTGTCAATCTCGGAACTCTCCATTCCTTCGTCAAATCGCTGTGAGCTTGTAAATACATTATATGCGGACAGTATTACTCCTTTAGGCATACCGGTTGAACCAGAGGAAAAAATGATTACAGCGGGGTCGTCAAAGCCAGTCAGATTACGTGTTGCAAGATTTGCTACGAAATATTCGTCTTCATCAAAAGAAAAAGGCTCTGATATATCGAATACCTGTTGAATCGGTGTATCACTCGTGCCGATTGCCGTTATTAAATCCTCGACACTTACTCCGGATGATGAATTACCGACACATACGGCAGTAATGTCACCTATTTGGGTAAGAAAGAGTAATTCTTTCTTTTTCAGTGCAGGATTTATTAACAGAGTAACCGCGCCTATATACTGGAGGGCGAAAAAATGTATAATCCAGTTTGCATCGTTAGACCCGTATAATCCCACGTGGCTGCCTTTTTTGATGCCGGCCTTCATATACTTCATCGCAAGTATCTTTGCAGCAACTTCAACCATTTTATAACTGAAATTTTCCCCCCCGGAAATAAATGTCTTATCGGGATGCTTTGATGCGTGGAAATCGAGCATCTCGCCAAATGATTTCTCAAAGAATACCTTATCGTAAGAGTCGCATTCCTTTGGACGAACGACGAGCATATTGCCAAATCCGGTTGTTTCAAATACTTCCATAACGTATTCGTTGCAGTTTATTGCTTCTACGGCCTCATTTTCTTTGAATCTTTTACGGACGTTAAGAATCTGTCTGAGTCCGACGGATGAAATATAATCGACTTCATTCATATCGAACACTACTTTATCAGGGCTAAGATCGTTTAATATTGATAGAGAGGCACGAAATTCATCTGCCGATGCGGTATCGATTCTTCCCGTAATGCGAAAAATAACCGTGTCGTTCTCCGTTTGAGTTGTAATATTCATACGATTTTGACCTCCTGATTTTACTGTAAGGGTTAATAATTATTGTATCAAATTGACAGAATAAAGAGAAGTTAACAAAACGGCAAAAATGCAGTTCTTAGGTTAATATATTTCCTTACAGATATGTAGACATTAATTCTTCGGTTGAGTATAATCCCGTCTTTGACAGTGAAAAAGTAAGAAAAGTGCTCCGAAGCCAGAATCTATGGGCTTTCGAGCACTTTTGATATTTCACGCGAAATGCGTATATAAAAAACATTCCAAATTTTATGTAGATGTGCGGGCAGTGTTGCCGCATTAATTCATATCCGCTTGATTAATAACTATCATGTGAGAAATGCGTGTCAAGGCTGCGATGCACCGCTTTGCGGCTACGGCCTTGACATGCATTTTCCACATGATAAAAGGTAGCCAAGCGGATATGAATTAGGAGTGTCCGTTAAACGGACAACTCTATAACCCTTTTGTTCTTCTTATTATTCCGGCCATTGCCTTTGGTGTTGTAAGTTCATAGTCTGTGCGAATTCCTGCACTTGTATGTAAAGCATCGGTAAGCTCTGTTCTGGTATATGCAGGGATGTAACCCTGATTGCCAACTTTTCTCATATCCATTTCTCGAAGGGTTTTTATTATTTCCTCGCATGTATACTTGTTATCTAGTTTTTTCTCAAGAATGCGATATATCATCAATGCAATAAAACACGTGAGAAAATGTGCTTCGATTCTGTCGTCTCGTCGAAGGTATACGGGTCTTGCCTCGAATTCGGTTTTCATTATTCTGAAGGCTTCTTCAATTTCCCATCGATCATGATTTATTCGTGCAATTTCAGACGGATCATCATCGAGGTTTGTACACACAGCATAGAAGCCATCATACCTTGCTTCTTCATTGATTGCATCTTCATTTAGTTCATATATTTTTTTGTTAGCGATTTCACCATCGCTTGTGATGTTTGTTTTTTTGATAAATCTTTTGACATCTGTTTGTGTATTGCGGTCGGCTTGTGCCGGATTGTTTAATAGTTTCTGCGCTCTTTCAATTTGGCGTTGCCTTATGTAACGCTGATATTTCTTGGTCTGTAATGAATAGGTTACAATCAGTGTCTGATCAAAAGAAATATCGCGCTCTTCATCATACCCCTCTATAAGCATCTGCTTATAAAAAATCTTTCTTTCGTTTTCGGGAGTTTCTTCTATCTTGGATATATCGTACTCTTTGTCACTACCGTCGATACGCCAGCCTTTAGTATCGAGACACCATTTCTTTAATGGTGCTTTGAGAGTTTTTATTGACTGTGTAGTAATAAAACTTCTTTCACCATAATTATTGAATTTACGATTAGCAGTAGAAGATAGACCGGCATCGGTACATATGATAAATTTTGAAAGTTCAAAGTCTTTCATTATCTGCTGTTCAAGTGGCTTTAATGTAGTCTGTTCATTTGTATTTCCCGGATTAATACAAAATGCCAATGGAATTCCGGATTTATCCAGGAATAATCCCATTTGAACAATGGGATTGGGGCGATGTTCTTTGCTGACTCCGTACTGTTTGAGGCCCTCTTCCTGTTCGGTTTCAAAAAAGTAATTAGTGCAATCGTAAAACAAAACACCGGTATTCCTTTTTACAAGAGATTTTGAATGCTTGTATAATTCGGACTGAATGAGTTCTGAATTATCCGCAAGCACTGAGAGTGCCCGATATATCTGATGAAGCTCGAAATCAGGTTGTTCTATAAGCTTTTTTGACTGTTCATTGCATGAAAGTTTTGATGAAGGATAAAGAATCCTTCCGTATATCAAACGTGAAAGGATTGAATCCAGATTGTATTCAAACAAACTGTTCTTTTTTATCTTGCTGCAGATGGATGGTATACCAAGTTGATAGTATATTTTTTGAAGAAAAAGATATCCGGCATTAAAAGAGAGTTGTTCCCCACTTTTTATCATCTGTGTTGTATTAAATGGAATAAGAACCTTGTGATCTTTTTCAGAATTCTCGGCTCTAAGTTTTCTTATATATTCATCAGCCCATGCATCAACATCTTCGATACCATATTTGGCTCTGATTGTAGATGCGTTCCCCAAATTTTCTATGATTTCAGTGCTACGTTTTCCGTTACGTTTAACATCCTGAATGACATGATATGTGGGATCTTGTGATTTACCTTTCATAATACGCATATGCATCACCTCTACAAGACATTGTGGTCATGTACTTATTATACCACCATATACGCATATACGCAATACACAAAAACTAAAATAGACAAAAAAATAAAGCCATTGCTGGCTTTGCGGCTTTTGCGGTGTCAAACTCCCGATAGACGGCGCAGGTCATAATGCCAACATCGACCAGCCCGAAATGTTTACTTATATAGTGGTAGGATGGCTTGATTGTATTCTGAAGGATTATATGCTATAATATTCTCCCAAGTATCAGAAGTTATTGTCAGTTGAGGATGAACAGTATGATAGGTGGATTGAGCGGAATACGAGGCGGATTTGGTATAAGCCCCTATTCGTA
>JAZUFW010000030.1:0-9077 GCA_045640905.1 Lachnospiraceae bacterium | reverse complement strand
CAGCGAATTTCGGCATGGATGCCGAAATAGGAGCAATGGTCCCCGAAGGGGACCCAGTTACACGGATGTCGGGTGCGACGTTCGCGTCCGTTACCATAGACTTGAGGAAGCATTTAGAAAACACATTTTACGCAGAGTAGGAAGCAAACTGTATATATACTTACGCAACGCAGGGTGTGAGCAAAGTAATACCGAAGGCGATGGCCGTATACCAGATAGGAAGCAAACACACATAAGAATACGAAACGTAGTTTTTATAAATCTATAGCGATTGAAAGGAGATAGTGATATAATCAAAAGGCACAGTTTTTGAGAGAGAGACCCATATAAGGAAAGGGAGAAAGAATGGGAAAAGTAATAGCAATAGCGAACCAAAAAGGTGGAGTAGGAAAGACAACTACATCTATTAATTTGTCAGCATCTTTAGCTGCAAAAGGAAAAAAAGTTTTAGTAATAGATACTGATCCGCAGGGAAATACAACGAGTGGATTTGGCGTTGATAAAAACGAAATAGAAAATACTGTTTATGAATTGCTTTTGGGAGAATGTTCTATCAAGGAAGCAATAATTAATGATGTAATGCCCGGAGTTTCAATAATAGCATCGAATGTAAATTTGGCGGCGGCAGAAATTGAATTAATCGGAGTAGACAGAAAAGAATATATATTAAAGAACGAAGTGGATTGGATCAGAGCGGATTATGATTATATAGTTATTGATTGTCCCCCTTCTTTGAGCATGCTGACAATTAATGCAATGACAACAGCAGATTCAGTTCTTGTTCCTATTCAATGTGAATACTATGCTTTGGAAGGATTGAGTCAGTTGATTCATACGATTAATCTGGTTAAAGAAAGATTATCTCCGGATTTATCAATGGAAGGTGTTGTATTTACAATGTATGATGCCAGAACCAATTTATCGGAGCAGGTAGTTGAAAATGTAAAGGCTAATATTTCCGATAAAGTGTTCAAAACGGTTATTCCCAGAAATATCAGATTGGCAGAAGCACCGTCTTTCGGACAACCGATCAGTATATATGATCCGAAGTCGGCAGGTGCTGAAGCATATATGAATTTGGCAGATGAAATAATTGGTTAATTAAGGAGAAAAACTATGGCGGTTAAAAGAGGATTGGGAAAAGGACTCGATACGTTGATACCTACTTCAACGGATGCAAAAAAGAATATCAATTCCAAGGAAAAAACCGAAGAGGCTAAGAAGATAGAAGGCGCTACGACCATGATTAAAATCAGCATGGTTCAGCCTAATAAGGAACAGCCGAGAAAGAATTTTAATGAAGATGCATTGGAAGAACTGGCAGATTCAATAAAAGCGCACGGAATAATTTCCCCCATAATTGTACAGGACCGTAAGACATATTATGAAATAATAGCCGGAGAAAGAAGATGGAGAGCTGCAATGAAAGCAGGTCTTAAAGAAATTCCGGTAATAATAAAGAACTATACCGAGCAGGAGATAATGGAAATCTCATTGATAGAGAATATTCAGAGAGAGGACCTGAATCCTATTGAAGAAGCATTAGCATATAAAAAGCTCTTGGAAGAATTTAATCTGAAGCAGGATGAAGTAGCTGAAAAAGTATCAAAGAGCAGAACCGCCGTAACAAATTCCATGAGATTGTTGAAACTGAGCGATGATGTTCAGCAGATGATTATAGATGAAATGATTTCTACCGGACATGCCAGGGCTTTGATTTCGATAGAAGATCCCGCTGAACAATATCAGATAGCACAGAAGATTTTTGATGAAAAGCTTAGTGTTCGTGATGTTGAGAAACTCGTCAAGGCGATGGGAAAGACAAAACCCGTTAAAAGAAATAAGCCTGTCGATAAATCTTTGGAAGCAGTATATCAGGATATTACGGAACAATTGAAGCAGAAATTGAATACAAAAGTAGTTATTACTCCTTCAAATAAAACTCAGGGAGCTGGAAAAATAGAGATTGAATTTTATTCCCATGAAGATTTAGAGAAATTGATGGATTTGATTAATAAAATGAAATAATCGGAAGAGATTGTAAGGAAAAGCTATGAGTAGTGGAATATTGAACAAAATAGGATTGGGAAATATAGACATAGGTATATTATTTATTACAATAACAGTCGTTATCGTAATATTGATGATACTTTGTATTCTGAGTTTGATAAAAATAAAGAAATTAACGACGAAATACAATTTCTTTATGAAAGGACGTGCCGCAAAAAGCTTAGAGAATGAAATAGCGGAAATGTTTTCTGATAACGCGGAAATGAAGGAAGATATTTCAAAAGCGAAAAAGGATATTCGTTCTATTAACAAACAGTTGGAAAAAACCTATCAGAAAATGGGATTGGTTAAATACGATGCCTTTAATCAAATGGGCGGAAAACTGAGTTTCTGTTTGGCTTTGTTGGATGAAGAGAATAACGGATTCATCCTGAATTCGGTTCATTCGACAGATAGTTGCTATTCTTACATTAAAAGAATAGAAAACGGAATGTGTAAAATTGATTTAAGCAATGAGGAAGCTGTTGCATTGCAAAAGGCAACTTCAGGGGAAGAGAATGAAGCTAATAAAAGTTAGCAATTTATTGGGTGGAGAAATCCTGGCAAAACCAATAATAACCAATGAGTATAAGATTCTTTTGTCGGAGGACACGGTTCTTCGGAAAGAGTATATTGAGAAACTTGACGAATTGGGAATTTCCGAAGTTTATGTAAAAGACAAAGACCACGTTCACTTGCAGGAAGTGGTTTTGTTAAAGTCGGAAATAGAAGAAACTTTCAGAACTAAAGTTAAGGAAGTTTTGGAAAGACATACATATAACAATACCGGGGAATTAAGTCAATTAACCGATACTGCGGATAAAATAATCAATAATATCCTGAATGAAGATGAAGTTGTAGAAAAAATCTTTGATATAAAAGAACGTAGTGCCGATATATATGAACATTCTATTAATTTATGTTCTTTGGCTACTTTGACAGCTTTAAAAACCGAAGTTGCCGAGGAATATGTTCATGATATAGGAGTCGGTTGCCTGTTACATGATTTGGGATTAAGATATTTGACGTTCAATTATGAAGATCAGGATATTGAGACTTTGAATCGTATTGAAATGACCGAATACATGAAACATCCCGTATACGGATTTTCGGCAGTCCGTGAAGAAAGCTGGCTTTCGGATTTATCAAAGAAAGTAATTCTGTATCATCATGAGACTCTGGACGGAGAGGGATACCCGTTACATGCAACAGAGATTCCTTATGAAATAGCTATCGTCAATTTGTGTGATACTTTTGATGAAATGATTTGCGGAATAGGCCGCCGCAGAATGAAAGTATATGAAGCGATAGAATATATCAAAACTTTCAGGGGAATAAAATATGATCCTGAAATAGTAGATGCTTTTTTGGACTTTACTGCAGTATATCCTGTCGGAAGCAGAGTTTTGTTGAATGATAATTCCGAAGGACAGGTTATTCGCCAGAATAAAGAATTTCCCGACAGACCTGTCATTATGCTGGCCAAAGATAAAAATGGCAATGTTATTCCGAGAGGAAAGGAAATAGATTTAGTCAAAGTAAATAATTTATTTATAGAAAAGGAGTTATTATAAATCATGATTGACATTAAGTTTTTGAGAGAAAACCCTGATGTGGTCAAAGAAAACATCAAAAAGAAATTCCAGGATGAAAAATTACCGTTGGTAGATGAAGTAATCGAATTGGATGCAGCATCAAGAAATGCTAAAGCAACTGCCGACGAACTTAGAAATAAAAAGAATAAGCTCTCGAAAGAGATAGGTGCCCTGATGGGACAGGGTAAAAAGGAAGAAGCTGAACTTAAGAAAGCAGAAGTAGCCAAATCAGCAAAAGAACTTGCAGAACTCGAAGAGAAAGAAAAAGAGTTAAGCGAAAAAGTAACAAAGATAATGATGGTTATTCCCAACATCATTGATCCCTCAGTTCCGATAGGTAAGGATGATTCGGAAAATGTTGAAGTTACTAAATATGGTGAACCCGTTGTTCCCGATTACGAAATTCCTTATCATACCGACATTATGGAAAGATTTGACGGAATTGATATAGATGCTGCCGGCAGAGTAGCCGGAAACGGTTTCTATTATTTGATGGGTGATATAGCACGTCTTCATTCGGCAGTTATTTCATATGCCAGAGATTTTATGATTGATAGAGGATTTACTTATTGTGTTCCTCCTTTCATGATTAGATCCAATGTTGTTACCGGTGTAATGAGTTTCGCCGAAATGGATGCCATGATGTACAAAATCGAAGGAGAAGACTTATTCCTCATCGGTACATCTGAACATTCAATGATCGGTAAATTTATCGATCAGATTATTCCCGAAGCTGATCTTCCCAAGACACTTACCAGTTATTCACCTTGCTTCCGTAAGGAAAAAGGTGCACATGGCATAGAAGAAAGAGGTGTTTACAGAATACACCAGTTTGAAAAGCAGGAAATGATAGTAGTCTGCAAACCGGAAGAATCTCCTATGTGGTTTGACAAATTGTGGCAAAATACTGTAGATTTATTCAGATCTATGGATATTCCCGTGAGAACATTGGAATGTTGTTCCGGTGACCTGGCTGATTTGAAGGTTAAATCCTTTGATGTAGAAGCATGGAGTCCTCGTCAAAAGAAGTATTTTGAAGTAGGAAGCTGTTCTAATTTGGGTGATGCGCAGGCCAGAAGATTAAAGATCAGAGTAAACGGCGAAAACGGTGAGAAATACTATGCTCATACCCTAAACAATACAGTAGTAGCTCCTCCCAGAATGTTGATTGCTTTCCTTGAAAACAACCTTCTTCCGGACGGAAGCGTTAAGATACCTGAAGTTTTGAGACCTTATATGGGTGGAAAAGATAAGTTAGTTCCAAAGAAGTAATAGGATTTATAGAATGCATAAGTTCATGCGGGCCATAGGCTTTTCGAAATTAAACAATGTTAAAGAACTTCAAAAGTTGATTACTGATATAGTGATAAATGCGCCCACACGTTCTTATACTACTTTGGAAGATGATATTATTATTGCTTCCTTTTCACGCGAATTTGCTCCGGGTGTTGGTATTACGGTAGTAGGCGAGTTTGATGCCAACGACGAATTTTCCTACAGTTATTATTACCCGTATATTGAGTCTATGTGTATCAGCTCCGAAGAAGATATTTCCGTTGAGCGACATGCGGCTACCGAAAGTTATGCAGGCGTAATTGATGATGTCCATATGGGTGTTTCTATCATCTTTTACCTTCAGAATATGATTCCGTATATCAATGCAGTTCATTCCGATGAACTGCCGATGAACGGAACAACGGTTTCATTGTCTGCCTTGTCGACACAGGGCACGATATTACTTCCGCTTCAGAAAACTATCAAAGATGTAGTCAGCAATCAGAATTTTCAAAAATCCAGAAGCAGACTTATTTCAGCGGCCAGAGCCGGTGATGAAGAAGCGATAGAAAGCCTGACCTTAAAAGATATGGATATGTATTCCAATATATCTCAGAGGATACAGGAAGATGATGTATTTACCTTGGTGGATACATATTTTATGCCCTATGGTGTAGAATGCGATCAGTATGCTATACTTGGTGAGATAACCGAAGTAGCGGAATGCACCAATTCGCTTACCGGCGAAGAATTGTACAAAATAAGTTTAGTTTGTAACGACATAGAATTGGATTTGTGTGTCAACAAAGATGATGTTTACGGAGAACCTTCGGTTGGACGTAGATATAAAGGAACTATATGGCTTCAGGGCCATATAAATTATCCTGTGTCCCCTTAGTTAAATGGATATAACGGGTCCCTCCTAAGGATCAGTTGAGGGTTCGATTCCCCCAGGAGACGTACTATCACAAGACCGCAATCAAAAGGTTGCGGTCTTTTTTATGAGGAGAGAATTTATGGAATGGATTAGTAAAAGTAACGTATTAATTGTCGGCTTAGGATTGATGGGTGGTAGTTATGCAAAGGCTTTAAAGCGATTGGGATATCATGTTTGTGCCATAGACAGCAGAAAAGAAGCTATTACCTATGCATTAAATGAAGGAATTATCGATAGCGGTAGTTTTAATGTTGATTCATATTTGGTAAACAGTGCAGATGCTGTTATTTTTGCACTATATCCGGAAGTATTTAAGGAGTGGATACGGAATAATCAGGATATGTTTCATCCCGGAACACTTATCACGGATGTAACAGGTGTGAAAAGTTCTGTTGTGTATGATATTCAGGAAATGCTTCGTCCTGATGTAGAGTTCATCCCGGCGCATCCCATGGCAGGAAGAGAAGTATACGGAGTAGAAAATTCCGATGATCGTATTTTTCAAAACGCCAACTATATAGTTACTCCGACCGAAAAAAATACTCCCGAAGCAATAGAATGGTGTAAAAGTTTAGGAAAAATATTGGGATGTCGAAGAATTTCCATCCTGAGTCCCGAAGAACACGATGAGATGATAGGTTTTGTCTCTCAGTTGACACACTGCATAGCTGTAGCATTGATGACATGTTCGGATAACCAGCATTTGGTTGATTACACGGGAGATTCATTCAGAGATCTGACCAGAATTGCCAGAATTAACGAAAAAATGTGGAGCGAGTTATTCCTTATGAATAAGGACAGGCTTTTAAATGAAATGGATATTTTCATTAAAGAGTTCACCGAACTTCGAAATATGTTATCCGAAGATGACAGAAACGGATTATGTGAAAAGATGAAGCTTTCTACCGAAAGAAGATCATGGTTTGATAAAAAATAAGTGAAATTCTTTATGATAGTAAATGTTTCTGAAAAGCATAAATGCAATTAATCCGACGGCATACAGACTCATTAATACATTTAACCATTTTGGTGTTTTCTTTAGATTCACTTTTAAATAGATATCATAAAGTATAAAGAATACCAATATCGGAAGCGTTACAAAGATATAGGGATTGGAATTATAAGCTCCGTGGAAATTGAATTTGGAAATGCGATAGAACATTGTCGTAATACCGCACCCGGGACATAGCCAACCTGTCATTGTTTGAAACGGACAGTGAAAGCAAATGCCGGTAATCCTGACAAAGACTAAATAAAATAAGCCCATTAAAACCAAAATGATTAAAGTTTTAATGGGCTTATAATTTTTTTTCATACTTTGTAATCCGATAATAATTAAGAAATAGCCTTATTTATAGTATCCTGTGCCAAAGCATAAACGACTATGCCGAGACCGAAGAGATTAAGTACCAAATACAGAACACCTGTTGAGCCTCCCGGTTGACCGTTAATTTTATCAACACGTTCACCGAGTTTATATGCCCAATACAATCCGTAAATGCCACATGTAACAAGAGTAAGAATGAAAGCCAAAACACCGCCTGTTGCTTCGGGCTCTAAAGAAAGTTCGTTAACTTCATCGGTAATCTTGATAAACCAATAAATTGCATAGATGCCACATGTAATAAGCGACAAAATAATGGCAAGAGCAATATTTCTTTGAGTAATATTTGTTGCATTAACAACATTTCCGGAATAAACAGTAGATTCTTCTGTTACGGTATTTCCCGAATAAAACTTTGAAGAATCCGGATTTCCGGAATTCTTTAATTCTGCACCGCAGTAAGGGCAAAACGCTAATCCGTTTTCAACTTCCTGTCCGCAACTTTCACATTTCATAACTTTTGTAACCTCCCAAAAATACTAACATTGATATTTTAACAAAAATTTGCCTCCATTACCATAGAAACGACTTTCTTTTTTGACTTAATCAACATAGAGTGCTTTCTTGGCGTTTTCAGAAAGATAATTGTCTACATTTGAAGCGTAATCGTAAACATCTTTGACGGATGAAGATATTTCATCGCTGTTTTTAAGTTCGTAAGTTCCGTCGTGAAGACAATCGCAAATGTACTTATTAATATTATTGGTAAAATGAAGCGTATCCATGTAATTATTCAGATCAAATACTATGTCTTTTGCGTTTTGGAAATTATAAAGATGTACATTATTACATTCTGACATGGAATTGAAAAAGAGTTCTTCGTTATATAAATAGCTTTCGGTATCTCCGCAGCAATACAAATAATCCCACCATAAAACAGAATACGGAGACATAAAAAAGTAGAATTCCGTTTCGGGATGCGCATTTACCATATCTTTTAACAGAGCAATATTTTGGAGACAGTTTTCTTCATAATATTTCTGTTCTTTCATCGGTTCGCAAGAATCCATTTTGGAATAATGTGATAAAACAGCTTCTTCGGAAAAAGTTTTTGATGAATACCAATTGAAAGATTCTCCTTCATCATAATCGGAAAAAGACTGCGCGATCATATACGGAATTCTTTTAAACAGAACATCCTTATTAAACAGATATTCAACATCATCAAAAGGATTATCATTATATAAAAACAGAGGGACATTCGTTTCTTTGAAGGTCAAATGTGTATCTGATGCCAATGACTGAGGATCTATATTAAAAAACACATATTTAAGTTTATGAGAATCAAAAGCCCGATTCGCATAGTATGACAGATCGGCTATTGCACCGTATGAACGAATGGCTTTGATTGATTTGCAATCAAAATTGTCGTCAAACCAGCGGTTATTATAATTTTCACAAACAGAAGAACCTACGATGATACTGTCGTAATCAAAGTGATCCAAAGACCCCGGAACCTGATATTCTTTTTCTGAAAGTACTGCTTTCAAAAAAGGAAGCGGCTTATGATAGTGATAAAAAGGGTCAAAAAGAATAACCGTCGCACAAATCAGTATCGACAGAACTATAACCGTAATAGCGGCTTTCTTTATGAAGTTGTTGATGATCTTTTTGTTCATAATTCTGTTTAATATCTTTTATTATACGCTCTCGAGTATGAAATTACCTTTCTCAGACGGCTGTGTTTTAAATAATCGAGGCTTCAGGAAACGGGTAATAGTTTTTTCTCCTACCGCTCCCACGTAAGACGCGCTAAGGAAATTGAATTACTCAAGGCGTTCGGACCGGCACATTTGTCGCAATCCATTGCTCCTATGTGCCCTAAGAATCCATCCAT
>JAZUFW010000029.1:0-4414 GCA_045640905.1 Lachnospiraceae bacterium | reverse complement strand
AATGCCGTATTCCTTCGCCCACGTGCTTATCTCATCCTCCCATTTCGGTTCACATACCACTAAAATGTTTTGAATCAATTCACATCTTTGTATTGTGCGAAGCGAATACATGATTATCGGCACATTATTTATTTGTATATATTGTTTGGGGATATCGGAGCCGAGTCGGCTACCCGTTCCTCCCGATAACAAAATAGCTGTAGTCACAGTTGTCTCCGTAGACTTAATCAAACTCAAGTTTTCTGATTTTACTCAGTATTTCCTTATATTCTCTGCCCCGGTCAAAAAGAAGTGTTGTTCCCAAGACAAAGCCGTCAACACCTTTCGGGGCAAATTCCTTTATTTTATCCGCGCTGCAGGCACCGTCCCAATATACTTTGAAACCCATCTCATCCTTTAAAGGTAACAATTTATCGTATTTTTTGCTGACATACGGCAGATACATCTGTCCGGCATTTCCGGGATTAACGGACATTACCAATACTTTGTCCACGATATGTAACATTTCCATCACGGTTTCAACGCTGGTTCCCGGATTAATAGCTATCCCGGGAGTAATTTTTCTGTCTATTATTTTTTGCAAGGTGGTAGACGGATGATACTCCGCCTCAGGATGAATATAAACCGTATCTCCCGGGCGAAGACAGTCCAGAAACAGATGTATATTATTATTCGGATGTTCAATCATCAAATGAACATCCAGCGGTTTTTCGGTTAACGAAGCGATACACCTTAGATCATTAAGTGACATGGCAAAATTCGGAACATAACGACCGTCCATAATGTCTATATGAAACGAATCGATCTCAGCTTCTTCCAAGGCCCTGACCTCTTTTCCCAAATTAGCATAATCGGCGCACATCATTGATGCGTTTATTTCAAAAGCCATATCATTCTCTCCTTCAAAATGTCTATACCGTGCCGACACTTCCACGTTATCTTTATCGACTCAACATAATAAAATCTTAACAGATATGATATAATAACTGCAAATCGAACATGGTCCATTTTATCAGAGGTCTTTATGCAAAAATTCAGAAGAAAAGTATATGACATAATAGAAATCGGAAACAAATCAGATAAAGCCAGCGCTTTTTTTGATTACTTTATTGTAATTCTGATATTTATTAACCTGACGGTGACGGTTCTGGCAACCTTTGACGAATTTGCCGCATATTCACGGCCGTTACACCTTTTGGAGGCGATTACCGTCAATCTGTTTGCGGTTGAATATATTTTGCGGTTGTGGACAGCTGACTTTCTTTATCCGGAAAAGAGTCGTCCCAAAGCAATTCTTTCGTTCATTTTTTCGTTTTACGGGCTGATTGACTTTTTAACATTTTTCCCGTTCTATTTACCGTTTTTCTTTCCTGCGGGCGCTGTTGCTTTCAGAATGTTCCGTGTCATTCGAATTTTCAGGCTCTTCAAAATCAATTCACAGTATGACGCCTTCAACGTTATTACCAGCATATTGAAAGAAAAGAAAAATCAGCTTTTATCTTCAGTATCGATGATTCTCATTTTCATGTTGGCAGCTTCTTTGTGCATTTATTCACTTGAGCACGAAGCTCAACCGGAAGCTTTCAAAAACGCCTTTTCCGCCATCTGGTGGTCCGTTTCAACGCTTCTAACCGTAGGATACGGTGACATATATCCGATTACTCCGCTTGGACAGTTTTTGGCCATAGTTATTGCTTTCCTGGGTGTCGGAATGGTAGCCATCCCCACCGGTATCATTAGTGCAGGTTTCGTAGAGCAATATACCAAAATCAAAACCTATCGCGGTTCAGAGCACGAATTACAGTTTGTTGTTTCCGAAGTCACACCCAATCATCCATGGGTAAATAAACCAATTCGCGAAATAACCTTCCCGCCCCAGTTAGTTTTAGCCATGATAATTAGGCGTGGCGAAGTAATCGTTCCGAACGGAGATACCAAATTATTCGAATTGGATCGTCTGGTAATAGGTGCAAAGAACTACCGAGATGACATAGATATTTCTCTTAAGGAAATAAAAATAGATGCCGAAAATCCTTGGGTTGGAAAGCACGTAAAGGATCTCGACATCGGCAGAAACGAATTAATGCTGATGATACGTCGTCGTAACAAATCCATCGTTCCAAACGGAGGAACAATAATCCGCGAAGATGACAGAATAATAATGTTTACGCGTGACGAATAAATGATATTAACGAACAAATAAGGAAGGCTGCTATATCGGTTACCACTATGGTGCTTCCGACGGGAGTCCCCGCCACTATGGCAATAATTATTCCGACTGCTGCGCAGAAAACCGATATGCATGCTGAAAACAAAGTTACTTTTCCAAAACTTTTAAACAGTCGCATGGCACTCAGTGCCGGGAAAACTATTAAAGCAGAGGTCAGCAGCGAACCAACCAGATTCATGGACAAAACAATAATCACCGCTACTACAATCGCAATAGCCAGATTATATGCATTTGCCTTAATTCCCGTAGCTCTGGCGAAGGGCTCATCAAACGTGATTGCAAACAGTTTGTTATAAAAAATAACAAACGCTATCAATACGATTGCTGAAAGAATCAAACACAATAAAACCTTATTGCTGTCAAGCGTCAGTAACGAGGTTGAGCCAAACAAAGTAGTACACACATCTCCCTGAATATTCGATGAAGAAGGGAAAATATTCATCAGTAAATATCCTACTGCCAACGCTCCCACAGAAATCATGGCTATGGCCGCATCACCCTTTATCTTTGTATTCTGCCCCGTTCTAAGCAGTAATACAGCGCTTATTGAAGTGATTATCAAAATAATCGGCATGTCATTGGTGAAATTCAAAACGCCGGCAATTGCCATCGCTCCGAACGCAACATGCGACAGTCCGTCACCGATGAATGAAAAACGCTTCAAAACCAGTGTGACTCCGAGCAAGGCAGAGCACAAGGCTACCATTATGCCTACAAAAAAGGCATATCTGACAAAAGGATATTGAAAGTATGCGGCGATCTTACTTATCATGTCTGCCATCGTGTTTTCCGCCTTTCATCAATCTGTATGCTTTTCCGAGTATTCCCTTTTGATACTCATCCTTGGTTCCGAATGTAACATCATCACCGATATGTAAAATATGGCTGGCATATTGATACGTAGCCGCCACATCATGCGTAATCATTATTATGGTTATTCCGTCTTTATGGTTAAGTTCATGAATCAATTCGTACATTAATGAAGTGACATTGGGGTCAAGTCCCGAAACCGGCTCGTCAAGCAGCAATATTTTCTTTGCCGCGCACAATGCTCTGGCCAATAATACTCTTTGCTGCTGTCCTCCGGACAGATTCTTATAGCTTTCCGAGCGAAGGTCGGCGACTCCCATTCTTTCCATGTTTGTCTTGGCTATTTCTCTTTCCTTCCCAGTATAAAAAGGTCGAATGCCCATTTTAGAGCAAAAACCTGACATTACTATTTCTTCGACGGATGCCGGAAAATCCTTCTGTGCAAAGGTTTGTTGCGGCAAATATCCTATGTCGGTAGACTTAATCCCGTCACCGTAAGAAATAGAACCTCCCATAGGCGAAATGAGCGACAAAACAGCCTTCATCAAAGTACTTTTACCTGAACCGTTTTCCCCGATTATGCACAGATAATCACCGGCGTTAACTTCAAAGTTAACCCCGGTAAGAATAATCTTGCCTTCATATCCGAGTTGTAAATCAGAACATACTATTTGTGCCATTTAATCATCCAAATCATGTATAAACATTCCGGAACGCAATTTGGGCTCGAACCAGGTTGACTTGGGCGGCATCAAAAGTCCCGCATCAGCCACATCCAAAAGTTCCGAAATAGACGTAGGGAACATCGAAAATGCAACTGTCATATCCTGATGGCATCTCTTTTCAAGTTCGCCCAATCCTCTTAT
Source organism: Lachnospiraceae bacterium (assembly GCA_045640905.1). Classification (GTDB taxonomy): domain Bacteria; phylum Bacillota; class Clostridia; order Lachnospirales; family Lachnospiraceae; genus JAILLW01. The sequence continues at coordinate 508 of JAZUFW010000029.1, read as the reverse complement.
TCCACCTACAAAATCAATTCGCTTATCTGTTCTGGGATCTTCTATTCCTAAAATAGGATTTAGGAGATTATCCTGCAAAATAGAGACATCAAGGCCTTTGACCGGGTCGGTCGATAGTAACTTTTCATCTGCAGACAATGTATACCATGCGTTATTTAAATACATTCCAAATGTAGCTTTCTTACTGGGAGAAACCTGATTTTCACCGTTTTCTTCGATTTCAAATCCTGCCTCCCTGATTCTGTTAAGAAATTCTTCCGCGCTAAGGGAATTCAAATCCTTAACTACTCTGTTGTAAGGCATAATCATCAGTTCATCATCCGGAAACAGCACAGACAAGAATCTGTTAAATCCTTCTTTTCCGGTATATGACGGATTACCCTCACGACGCTTCAATCCAACCTTTACTGCGGAAGCACATCTATGATGTCCGTCCGCAATGTATGTGCACGGGATGTTCCCGAATGCTTCTTCTATTTTCTTTACCTTATCCTGTTCATCAATAATA
>JAZUFW010000028.1:0-32026 GCA_045640905.1 Lachnospiraceae bacterium | reverse complement strand
CTCCCATATAGCATACAGCGTCGTTGCTGCGGTAATAGGTGTATTTTCAAAATCAAATAACGTGCTGGTTGTTGTTGCTGCTGAATCTGTCGTCCAGCCAAGGAATTTATTGTCTGCTTTTGTAGGATTCTGCGAAGGTCTGGTTGCTTTTGCTCCTGAATTTACATTCTGGTCATCAGGTTTGTTTTCTCCACCCTTAGTGTCGAAGGATACTTTAAATGCATCCAACTTCCATTTGGCATAAAGAACCATATCCGAAGTACCTGGTGTAATCGAAGCTCCCGAACTATAATCCGTACCTGTTCCATCTGATTTTGTATTCCAGCCTAAAAATGTGTATCCGCTACGGGTCGGCACAGTGCTCGAAACTGTATAGGAAATCGATGACTGCTTTACACCACCATCATCTTTTACATACTTTCCATCACTGAGTACTCCGTATGTAATTTTCGAAGGAGTCGTTCCTGAACCATTATTAAGATTATATGTAATGGTATGTTCTGTTACAGACAAAAAATAAAATACGTATTTACCAACCGATGTCTCCTGGGCATCGAAATATAGTTTTTTCTCGGGCAAATTGAAAGAAGACGTAAAATTAGTATACTTAGTTCCATCAATACTATACGATTTTGTCATTGAAGAAAAAACTTTATTACCATTAAAAAATGTTCCAAACCCCTTGTTAGATAAAGGCTCATCACTCAGATTTCCACATATCGGATCACTCAGTTTTCCTGTTCCAGTTGTATCCGTCACTACTATCTCATACTCCGCCTCACCTATCTTAACCTTCAGCCATTCAGTACTTGTGAATGCTGTTACAGCTTCGATATACCAGGTTCCGTCTTCATTGACAGGCTTAAACAAGCTATCGTTACTTCCGGTAACTTCTGTAATCTCGCCATTTACATCAATCCCAACAGTATCAAGAATAGTAGTAAGCTCCACTCTTGAGTCCCCGGGCAGTACATACTGAAGTTCACCATACGTGAACTCAACCGTATAATATGAAAATCCATCTGTTTCAACTACAACCTCATCACCGGCTTCTTCGGAAGTACCAAGGCTTTCTGCATTAAGTCCGCCATCTGTTTCTTCTACGTGATATACATCCGTTTCAAGATTTGAATTGGCTATTTCTGCCATCTTGAAACTAACCTTAACAGAGCCTTTTTCCGTATCAGGCTCTATCTCATTGCCATCTTTATCACTAATCGTTATGTCGAATGTATATGAAAGTGCTACATTCTTATCATTATCCCTTACTTCATCAATTGCTTCTGTAACTTCATTCGCTTCGCTTCTTGAAACCTTTCGAGCAGAAACACTCGCACCTTCAGGGAATACTCCTTCATCAGCTGTTACAGTGATTACGACACCATCAACAGTTACTGACTGTTCAAATGAAGATACATTTTCTTCAACAGTTACTGTAATAACCGGAAGCTCCACATCATCTGCAAGCTTATAACCATCCTCTGTTATTGAAGGAACAAAGATATATTTATCTCCTGCCTCTAAATCCTTGAACTCTGTCTTGGAACTCTTTTCTTCATCGATTGACCACTCAACCGAAACAGAAGCATCTTCTTCAACATCTTCGATTACAGTTTCCGCCTTTGTTTCTTCTTTAGGTTCTACCTCATCATCTGCTGAATCATCTTTTTCTAAAGTTTCAACTACTACCTCTTCCGCTGGGGGTTCTGCAGCATAATATGTCATCGGTACATAAACAGTTTCTATACTGTCATACTTACCGTTTGAAATCTTAGCTACCTGTTCCCCATCGGGCTGGCTTTCTGTATCTTCGTTCTGAGTATCATCAGGCTGATTACTTTCTTCAGGCTCATCAGCAGGAACATTCTGCTCAGGTTCTTCCGATTCCTGATTATCTTCCTCATTAATCTCTTCGGGGACATCAGTTTGTTTAACTTGAGAGTCTTCGGTAGGTTCAACCATTTCTCCCTCTACTTCAACCTCTATCTCTTTTTCAACCTGATAGGATACATGCACATCAAGATTTTCTGGGAATTCGATATCCTCCCAGGTTGCATCCGTCCCTACATGTTGATTGGCAATTTTATCACTTAACGAGCTGATTCCAACTATATTTTTGTCTGAATCACCACCACCGATAAATGCTAATGCTGTTATATCTACCGAAGTGGTAAAAAGCACAAAACACATAGCTAATGCAACTGCTTTGGCCATGTGTCCTTTCAACTTGGTTTTATTCAATAAATTCGCATATTTTTTGTTGTTCATACCGAGTACCCTCTAGTTTTTTGATGTATTACATAACTATTATAGTATATCGAAAAAAAAACTCATTTTCTATAGGTCCTCAATTTTTTCCGAGTAGCCACTTTCTAAAGTTGATTCGTATAATTAGTTGCAAGGACAAAAACAATAATAAAAGTCCTGCGGAACATTAAAAACTTTCTTTCAAACTTAAGAGGCAAACACCAAAGCAAAAACAGTGTTGGGGAAAGGAGCTAAATATGATGATGGAAAATACATTAAACGAAAAAGAACTTGAACAGGTTAGCGGCGGAATTCTTCCTTGGCAAGAAGAAAAGTTAAATGAAGAACTGCATCGTGCAGCAGCCGATTTAATGAGGTTAATACAAAATAAATATAAAAGTAACAGAGATTTAGATTCAGCAGCTTTCGTATTTCTGCTTGTCTTAACTATTCAGAACTTTAATCTGACAGTTAGGGAGGCATACAATATTCTCGAAGGAGCAATTAATTCTTCGGGAGTATTGGCAGATCCCCAAGTCAAATCAGTTTGGGATCGAATTGTTACCTGCATGAGTGTGTTATACAAGTAGTTGATTCAGTCGGATTACAAAGTAAAAGGGAGGAAAGCTTATGAAAAACACAAATCAGATTATAGACCTTAAAAATTTAACAGATACAGAAATATCAGAAATAGCCGGTGGCTACTCAGAAAAGCCCGCTAACTGCGGTGGCGAAGTCGACCAGTACCAGGTAAGGCCGGGAAATGAATACTACTATCATTACAAGGGTGGCGGACATGATCAATGGCTAAAAATATGGGTGATGAGTGTATATGAAAAACATACAATCCTTTGGTGTACCGAACGTTTCGCGGATGTGCAATACGAAAACGGAACACAGGGTTCACTCCCGCTTGATACACACCAGGTATTCTACATCTTATAACAGATACCAATAATAAAGCCCTGAATGCATAGCATTCAGGGCTTTTTAGTGCCGGTGGCGGGACTTGAACCCGCACGATGTTGCCATCAACAGATTTTGAGTCTGCCTCGTCTGCCAATTCCGACACACCGGCAAGCACTTGCTTATATTATCATAGCAAGTGTGAAAACGCAATAGTAAAAATCATTTATAAGATGTTCTTAAAACAGTCTCATCAAATCCTCAAAAGTTTCACGTCTTCTGATTTCTTTAACCGTTCCGTCCGAGCAAATCAGCACCTCTGCCGGACGAAGTCTCGAATTGTAATTATATGCCATTGAATACCCATATGCTCCGGCATCCAAAACACAGATTAAGTCATTGTCCTTTATAGGCGGCATCGGTCTGTCTTTGCATAAAACATCACCGGACTCACAGATATTTCCGGTAATTGTAACATCTTCTTTCATTCCCGTAACCGCTTTTCCGTCTGAAATAATTTCTATATCATGCCACGAATCATATAAAACAGGACGTGCCAAAACATTCATGCCGACATCCGTACCGATATACTTGTGATCACCGTTATTCTTAATGGCGTTAACACGTCCCAATATTACGGCACTTTCAGCCACACAATATCTTCCGGGCTCTGATTTAAACAAAGGTGTACTTCCGTATACTTTTACGAACTCGTCAAGTTTCTTGGTCCATTCCACACCGAGTTTCTTAATATCGAAAGGAGTTTCATCTTCAAGCTTGTGATACGGTATTCCAAAACCTCCTCCAAAATCGATAAACTCCAAATTGGGGAATTTCTTTGCTATACGCAAAAATTGGTCGATTGCATTGAGGAACGGTTCAGGAGTCATGTATAAAGAGCCGACATGCTGATTAATTCCGACTATTTTCAAATTGTATTTTTCGGCTACTGCTTTTGCTTCATCAATATCTTCTTCGGCAATGGCAAACTTTGTATTTTTACCCGCCGTAACTACCTTTTCATGATGCCCCGCACCCACTCCGGGATTTATTCTGATGGCGCATCTGCCACTGGGATTGAGTTCACCGAACATACGTAACTGATCAACGGAATCGAGGCTTGTCATAATTCCCTTTGATATGGCAAACATCATTTCATCCTTGTCAATGTTGTTGGGCACAAAGAAAATCTCACTCGGATCAAACCCTGCTTCAAGCAGCATTCTGATTTCTCCTTCGGACATTGCATCGCAGTTAACACCTTCTTCATGCGCAATCTTCAATATGGTCAAATTGCTGTTTGCCTTCATTGAAAAATTAGCCTTGTACGGATATTTGGTAATAACCGTCGCAACATCATGCATTGCAGCGCGCAAAATATCTTCATTATAAACATACAGCGGTGTTCCGTATTTTTTTGCTATTTCTTCAATATCATTTTCCTTAAAAAAAGAAACTTGTTCAATAAATGATTTCATTTAAATATCCTCTATCTGCCAATCAATAGGCTCTAAATTATTTTTTAATAAAAATTCATTACATTTGCTAAAATGCCGGCAACCGAAAAAGCCTCTGTACGCCGAAAGCGGACTTGGATGAGGTGCCGTCAAAATCAAATGTTTGGGGTTTGTAAGCATCGGAATCTTCTTTTGCGCAGGCGATCCCCACAACATAAATACAACAGGATCATCTTTTTCATTAACAGCCTGTATGACAGCATCGGTAAAGTTCTCCCATCCGCGATTCTTATGCGAATTTGCCTGATGTGCCCGAACCGTCAAGACAGTATTCAATAATAAAACACCCTGTTTGGCCCACTTTTCAAGATAACCGTTATTGGGAATATTGCATCCCAAATCATCATGCAATTCTTTATATATGTTCACCAGGGAAGGCGGAATATCATTTCCGGGCAAAACAGAGAAGCAGAGTCCGTGAGCCTGATTTATCTCATGATACGGATCCTGTCCCAAAATCAACACCTTGACATCCTTTAGCGGTGTCAGATGAAAAGCATTAAAAATATCGTCTGCTTTCGGGTAAACAATACTCGAACTGTATTCATTTTTCACAAAAGAATACAGTTCTTTATAATAAGGCTTCTTAAATTCTTCGTTTATCTTGGGTAACCAATCGTTGGATATAGCACTCATTTACATTCTCACAGCAATTTTTCTGTCATTTAGATACTTTTTTAAATCGCAAATTTCCATCTCTTTAAAGTGGAATAACGAAGCGGCCAGGGCTGCATCGGCGCCGCCTTCTGTCAAAGCATCATAAAAGTGCTCCATTTTTCCCGCTCCGCCCGATGCAATAACGGGAATAGAAACGGAATCTGCAATTTTACGTGTCAATTCTATGTCGTAACCTGCTTTGGTACCGTCACAATCCATTGATGTCAGCAGTATCTCCCCGGCACCCAGTTCGCATGCTTTCTGTGCCCATTCTACGGCATCTATTCCCATATCGACACGTCCGCCGTTTTTATATACATTCCAGGAATTTCCGGTTCTCTTTGCATCAATCGCAACAACAACACACTGTGATCCGAATTTGTATGCCGCTTCGCTGATTAAGTCGGGATTCATTATAGCCGCAGAATTGACCGCAACTTTGTCCGCACCTTCACGCAAAATCATCTTGAAATCATCAATAGTTCTGATTCCTCCGCCTACGGTAAAAGGAATGAAAACACATTCGGCTACTTTACGAACCAATTCAGCCTTGATATTTCTGGAATCGCTCGACGCCGTAATATCCAAAAATACCAGTTCGTCAGCTCCTGACTTATCGTATATTTTAGCTACTTCAACAGGATCACCGGCATCTATTAAGTTAACAAAATTTGTACCTTTTACGACACGACCGTTGTCGACATCGAGGCACGGAATAATTCTTTTTGTGTGCATATCAGATATCCAAAAAATTACTTAAAATTCTCAAGCCGACTTCAGAGCTCTTTTCGGGATGAAATTGGCAGGCATATACATTATCATGCCATACAGCGGCATCATATGTAACAGTATATTCACTCTTGGCTGATACATCCTCCGGGTTATCAGCCTTCAGATAAAAAGAATGAACGAAATAAACGTAACTGCCATCCTCTATTCCTTTAAAAATGGGGCAATCGTTTTGAATCGTCAAACTGTTCCAACCGATTTGAGGAACTTTATTTTCCTTTGTTTCTTCAAATTTGACACATTTCCCCGGCAATATTCCGAGACCTTTTACTCCCGGAGATTCATCGGATGAATCAAACAATAATTGCAGACCTAAACATATTCCTAAAAATGGCGTTTTCTTTGCAACTATTTCCTTTATAACGGGAATCAATCCATAACTTTCAAGCTTTTGCATCGCATCGCCAAAAGATCCGACCCCGGGTAAAATCACCTTATCTGCACTAAGCAATACATCCTTATCACGTGTTATTAAGGCTTCTTTGCCGAGAAATTCAACCGCCTTTTCCACGCTCTTAATGTTTCCGGCATCATAATCAATAATAGCAATCATTTTATAAATCCTCTTCACCGGGAATGATATCAGTAAAAATTACATCCGATTCATCAGATACATCGTTAGCCGGGTCATCATTTTCGCCCAGCGTATCCGTCAAAGAATCTTCTGTAACATCAACTGCATTTTCATCAATAACATCGTCTGTGAAATCATCCGATGTTTCTTCCGGTGCATTAATGCTTTCTTCGGGAGCAGCTTCAATTATATGAGACGCGTTATTATATCCGCCGCCGTTAATTAAGCTGTATATTACGGATGTATACTCCTTATCATCAGGAATGTTGTAGATTGCAAGTGCCTGCTCGGGAGTAATGTTATATTTGCTGTTCAATTCGTTTGTTATGGTCGTGTATATTTCATCAACCTTCAAGCGAATCTCTTCATCACAATTCGGTGATATTTCGCCGTACAAATATACGCCCTCTATCAAAGAATCAAGTGCTTCGGCATCCTGCTTCAATCTGGTTCTGTTAATGTATGAATCCCAACGTCTTTGCATTGCCATAACAGTTTTTGCTCTGCTAAAGAGAATTGCATCGGATTCATTAAGTGCCTTATCATAAAGATTCTCGTATACTGCTTCGAAATCTCCTTCGTAATATGCGCGGCGGGCCGTAGCCTTTTCGTTATAATCCGGCAAAATCGAGCTTAATATTACGACAGCCGCAACCAATGTGATGCAAAATGCACACAGCGCTATGTTGGCTTTCTTTGAAAGAACAACTTTCCTCGGTTCCTTTTCCTTCGGCTCCTTAGGTGCCTTTTCTTTTTTGGGTTTCTTTTTCTTCTTATCCGAAGAACCGTCTCCCTCTTCGCCGTCGCCTTCTGCGTCCGAATCACCGTCGCCCTTTTTATCTTTCTTATTCTTCTTATCTTTCTTTTTATCCTTCTTGCCCTTTTTACCCTTTTCGGGAATAGCTTCAAGTTCTGCCATATTCTCGGCATTTTCAGCATCTATAGCATCCAGAATATCATCATTTGTTACTTCTTCTGCAGGCTTTTCCTCTTCCTCTTCGTCTTCTTCCATTAAGAAAGCCATTATTCTGGCAAACAAAGAAGGTTTCTTTTCGGGAACACTTTTTTCTGCCTTATCTTCTTTTTCATCAAGAGCATCCAAAAGCAGCGCATCCATTTCTTCTTCCGAAGCATGAATAACTCCGTCCGAAGCAGCTGCCTCCTCATCATTCACTTCATTTTCGTCAGACTTTTTCTTCTTGTTTTTCTTGAAAAATGGCAGGAAAGAAAGGAAGCTCTTCTTTTCTTTCGCGGGTTCTTCTGCGTTTTCATCCATAATGGGCGCATCGGAATCAGTCTCAAACTCATCTGAGGCCTCGTCATCCGTTGCGGTTTCATCTATTCCTTCAAGCAAAGCAAGCAAATCATCATCAGAATCGCCCGTTGCTTCAAGTTTTTCGAGATCGGACATTTCGCTTTCCGTCTCTGCAGTCTCACCATCACTAATCTCGGCATTTTGATTTTCCTGCTCAATAGGCGGATTATCGCCCATAGCCTGCTGCAATAAAGCATCCAAATCAATGTCATCCGAATCTGATGTTTCATCCTGAACGCTATCCTCAGATTCCGCTGACATCAATTCTTCAAGATTAATTTCTTCCGAAGGTAATTCGTCAATGCTCATGCCTTCATCGGGAATATCTTCAATGGGCATGTCGTCTATTGGCATGTCGTCTATTGGCATGTCTTCACTAAATGACGTTTCCGTAATTTCTTCATTTTCATCAAATAATGCTTCAACGGGAGTTTCCTCTTCCGTCATTCTGCTTTCCGGCATTACAAAATCTTCTGCCGTCTGAGCATTCTTAAGCATTTCCAGCAACTCATCTTCGCTTTCACCCGTCGAATCGCTATCCTCCATGGGTTCGTCTTCAAAAACAGGTTCTTCGATTGCAGGTTCTTCTATCACCGGCTCGTCCTGTATGGGCTCGTCCATGATGAGTTCATCCATTACGGGTTCATCTATTACAGGCTCCTCTATTACAGGTTCTTCTATTACAGGTTCTTCTATCTCAGATTCCTCAATCACCGGCTCCTCAATTAAAGGTTCTTCTACCACCGGCTCATCCATAATGAGCTCATCTATTACAGGTTCTTCTATTACAGGTTCTTCAAATACAGGTTCCTCAAGCAGCGAAATTTCCTGATCCAAAGCAATCTCATCACTCTGTGATTCAGGTATGGCAACATCCTGCGGCAGAACCTCTGAAGAAAAAGCAGTCGGATCTTCCAATATATCAAGCATATCCGCCAAAGTTTCCTGCGAAATCACAGTATCTTCGGCAGGGACCTCATCAATAACATTTTCAGAGGGCAAATCAAAGGATTCGGGTTCTATCGTTTCCGACACAGCCTTATTTTCTTCGGGAATAACGACCCCAACGTCAGAAAGCGCATCACTAAGGGTGCGCTGCTTTGGTTCATTACTCATCATGCTTTTTAACAAATCATCAAGATATTGTTCTTCGGATGTCATGAAAATTCTCCATAATATACACTTAAACTAATTTATTTTAGCATAGACACTGTCTTTAAACAAATCATTCAAAAAAGAATTCGTATCTGTTTTGAATCCGATTCCCTTGGCCGAGATTTCTTCAGGTAGCTGGTAAAACCGTTCATTTACTCTGACCAAAAAGGCTTTGTTATTATAAAATACGGTCTTTTCGAAAGGGAACCTGATTACCGTAGGATTTTCGAAGGATACTTCAAACTCCATAACCAGCAATTCCCGATTCAGCGTATTCTCAAGCCATGAAAGATACTTTTTCCATCCGGTATCATCATCAACATATACAAACGGCATCGTCAGATGATCCGAATCAAAAACACTTTCTAGGGCCGTATTGTCCGAAGCCATTGACACAATAAAATAATCTTTTCCGTTCAGCATTTGCTTCAAAAGCGGAAAAGTTTCTTCATTTACATTTTTCCCCAAACCAATTAACAGTTTTTGGGATGATTGTATTTTTTTGTTTACTTCTGAAATATTATCCATTATTGAATGTAAAAGGAGCCGGTCGAAACCGGCTCCGAAAATTTTTATCTAACCAAACTGTCTACAGTGCGAACCAAATTACCGATTTCAGGTTTTGACAACTGAGCATCTGCTCCCAACGATTCGCCTTTTCTCTTCATTTCTTCATTAACCAAAGAAGAGAAAATAACGATGGGAATCTTCTCCGTCTGAGGATCCTGCTTAACCAACTTTGTAAGTCTGTGTCCGTCCATCAATGGCATTTCGATATCTGTAATAATACACTGAACGTGATCTTTCAATGTGCCCTTTTCCTTGCATTCGCAAATTATATCGTATGCTTCCTGACCGTTCTGCGTGTGAATCAGGTTATTATATCCGGCCTTCTTTAATGAATCAACTATCAACTTATTAAGGAGTACCGAGTCTTCAGCAATAAGGATCGGAACATCAGATCTTGATCTGTCACCAAGTTCCAGAATATCACTTGTCTTAAGTCCTGTTTCAGGATTAATATCCGTAACAATTTTTTCAAAGTCAAGAATGATAACCAGATTTCCATCCAGCTTAACTATACCTGTGGAAATACTTTCGTCTGCAGACGAAACAGTTGCACCGGGCTTAATAATATCCTGCCAAGAAACTCTGTGAATTCCTTTAACCTGGTCAACATGGAATGCAATATCAAGCTTATTAAAGTTGGTAATAATGAACAGTCCTCCGGGTGTACTCTCACCGCGCTGGAGGCAATTCTTTAAATCAATAGCTGTTATCATTGTATCTCTCGGCATGAAAATACCTTCGATACTGGGATGTGCATTGGGAACAGGCGTAACAGGCTGATAAGGTATAATTTCCTTAATCTTTGCTACATTAATTCCATACGCATTGTTGTCAAGTTCAAACTCAAGTACTTCAAGTTCGTTCGTTCCGTTTTCAAGTAGAATATTAGTATCCATTAAAGCCACCTCATTCTTTTCTATAGAATAAATACCTTCTGTTATCCATTTTAACACATTTACATAACACAAACAACAAATTACTGCATTAAATCAAACGTAACTTTCCCCAAATCTGTTTTTGCGATTAATAAAAGAGATGAAACATCAATGGCGTCCTCTTCCTTTATCTCGGCAACCACAACCACTTCATTATTTGACTGCGGTTCCAAATCTTCTTTAAAGAAAGCCAAATCATTTAACAGCAGTGTAGTTAACGCATTCTTCGTCTTTCCGTTTACAGAGAACGAAAACTTTATTCCCGCCCCGTTAACGTCAACACTGTTAACATCGTCCAGCTCGTTCTTTAGATCAAACTTTGCTACCAACAATTTGCAATTGTCTGCAGCGTCCATTACAAAGTATCCGTTAGAATCATTGGGGTAAAAATCGCATATGTCGTATCCGACATAAGTGATGGTAGCATTGTTAAGCCCCAAACATTCTTCAAACGAAGTATACGTGATTCCATCGTCGGGATTATCCTCTTCGGGCGTACCGCTTATCTCGGCTTCCCCTGTCGGATCTTGCGGCATCACAACTACCGGTGTCGGTGTTGGCGATTCCGAAGGTTTCATCAGCTCATCAATGTATGTATCTGCATCTATGACCTGATTGTTATCATCAACGACCTCATACTTTTTCGGCTTAATCTTGTCCCCGTTTCTTTTGTCATAATGAAGAAGTGTTTCCGTCGCATATTCAACCACCAGGTCGGAATCTTCATCACTCATCTCGGGAATAGCGCTTTCGAACATAGCGCATCCTGCCAAAAAACATATCGCCATTAAATTGCATAAACAAATAATCAGCTTCTTTTTCATAGAAATCATTTTATCACATATCAATATGTTTTTCATCATTTCCGACGCTTCGGCTAACCGTAAAATAGAAAAGCACACCGTTTTCTTTATTGATTACGCCATATTTTTGGTGCATCGCATCAAGGACTGCTTTAACAATCGACAATCCGACACCGCTTCCTCCGTATTCTCTCGAACGGGATTTATCCACTTTAAAAAATTTCTCATAGAGATGCGGCAGCGCTTCTTCCGGTATTTGTTCTCCGGTATTGAACACATTAACCGTAACGAGGTCGTTCGATACGGTGCACGAGATTTCCACTCTCTTTTCACCTTCGGCATGTATTATGGCGTTTGAAATATAATTATTAAGCACCTCTTCAATATAATATTCATCGGCGTCTACAAATATCGGTTGCGTTTCATCAAAAATGACAGAAACATTCTTCTCCTTTGCAATAATGTCGATAGTCTGAATATAATTTCGAATCAATGAAACTATATCCATTCTCTCAATATTGATTTCAAAGTCTCCAAACTCCAAATGATATAAATCCAAAAGTTTGGATACCATATTATTCATTTTATGAGATTCATCAATTATTACGTCACAATAATAATCTCTGGATTCGTCATCATCATTAACGCTTTCTTTCAGTCCTTCGGCATACCCCTGAATAATGGCAATGGGAGTCTTTAGTTCATGGGAAACTCCGGAAAGAAATTCTTTACGCATTTCGTCAATGGCTTCTTTTTGTCGGATATTTTCCTGCAGATATTGATTCTTTTCCTTAAGTTCCGAAATGGTAATTCTTCGCGTAAGAAAAGCAAAGATAACCACGCTCAGCATGAACAGAACTATGATAACTATATCGAAAAATCTTAAGGCAATATTAACCGATTCGCGAATTCCCGAAAGCGGCGATCTGATAAGGAATAAATTTCCGTTATCAAGAATCCCCCACATGTCTATGTATTCAATATCACTGTCGCTTTCGACGCATCTTATAATCTCATATTTATCTTTCTTTTCGATTGATACATCATTTTTGTCCTGTCCGAAGCCAAAAAGATATTCAACCAGTTTTCGATTCATATCTTCGTAGTCCTTGCTCGATGCCAAAAGCATCTGGGATTCCGAATCAATAAGCACAATATTAACATTATATTGTTCGCAAATAGATTTAAACGTTACATCGAATTCTTCAGACAAAACGAAACCTTCATTGGAAGCTTCATTGATTTTGACATACGCATTTCTCATAGAGTCAATCTGTCTGCGCGTATAAAAAGACTCCAGAAAAGTTTCTATCAGGAAAAAGGAAGTAACGAGCAATATCGCCACCACCAAAAAGTAGATTATGAATTTGCGTTTTTTCGAAGATACTTTTTTCATAATAAATACTGTATACACCAAAACTGCATATCGTACAAGAAGAATGAATAGAGTAACCATAAAAGATTTTATAGCATATCGCCGGCGATATGCTCGCGCCGAGCGCGGTCACGAAGTGACATTTTACTTTTCGCGCGAGTGTGCATCTATATGGACTGATTTTCTTTTAACAGTGCAACCGTTAAAAGAAAATCAGCCTGTGCAATTTCTCACACAGGCTGATTTCCCCAACTAACACTATCCTAAAAAGAGAATGAATAAAAACTAATTAATCGTACGGAAAAATGGTTTTGATATTTCCGTTTTCATCAACATCAAGCTTTGTATACTTTACACATCTTTCATGTGTAACGCCGCCTGACAATTCGCAATCATGATAGAACAAATACCAGTCACCGCCAATATTAACTATCGAATGATGCGTAGTCCATCCCAAAACAGGCTCCAATACTCTGCCCTGGTATGTAAAAGGTCCTTCGGGCTTATCTGCAACAGCATAGCAGATATAATGTGTTGTACCCGTAGAATACGAAAGATAATACTTTCCAAATGCTTTATGCATCCAAGGTCCTTCAAAATATCTTCTGTCTTCATCGGAAGCTTTCAAAGGCTCACCGTTTTCATCAAGAATGGTAATCATTGAAGGTTTAGTCTCAAATGCGGAAAAATCTTCATTAAACTTTGCGAACATAGGTCCCAATGCCTTATCGTTTCCGGAAGGTCTCTTTTCATCGGGATTAAATGAACCTGACTGCCACATTTCAAGCTGTCCACCCCAAAGTCCGCCATAATATACATAAGCGCTGCCGTCATCATCCATCAAAACAGCAGGATCAATACTGTAACTTCCTTCAATGTAATTATCCTGAGGAACGAAAGGTCCTACAGGGCTTTCAGAACTGGCAACACCTATTCTGAATATTCCGTCATGATCTTTAGCAGGGAAAATAAGGTAATACTTTCCGTTTCTATACGCAGCGTCCGGAGCCCACATTTGGTCTCTGACCCAGGGAACATCATCCTTGGAAAGCGCCAACCCGTTGTCGATACATTCAGAATCGAGGTCGTCCATAGAAAGAACATGATAGTCTTCCATAATGTACTGATCCCCGTTATCGTCATCGGGGCAGTCATGCTCAACGTCATGAGAAGGATAGATATAAATCTTTCCGTCGAAAACGTGAGCTGACGGATCTGCCGTGTATATATTTTTTACCAAAGGGATTCTTTCATTTTTACGTCTTGCTGACATTTTTAATTCTCCGTATTTCTTTCGGATTTTCATTTTCTAATCATAATAATATTCGAATCATTAATTGTGTTCTATACAATAATTGCTAATTGATTACAAATAATTGCTAATAGTTACTTTTCTATTGAATCTCCTTAATTCCAAGGCTTTTTTGTCGAATTTATTGAAAAAATTGCAAAAATTTAATATAATTTCACTATAATGGTCGTTTGGAAAACGTTTCGAATAGCAATAATTGATAGCCATAGCAACTTTTTTGATGCTTAAAAGGGGTTTTGAGATGATAAAAATTCTTGAAGGAACTAAAGAAACCGTTAGTTTTGAAGAAAATACATATCTTCTGTGTTATGACAATATAGACTATGAAGAATATCCCGTCCACTGGCATACGCCTATCGAAATAGTAATGCCGACAGAAAATAATTATGAAATATACTGCAACGATAATCATTACATTCTTCGTGAAGGGGATATCATAATCATCGCTCCCGGTGCGCTCCACAATTTCAAAGCTTCACATGGCAGACGTATAATTTTTCAGGCCGGTATGACTTTGCTTAATACCTTCAGCGAATTCGAATCCTTCTTTTCACTGATGCAGCCCGCATTGGTCATTACTCCCGAAGAATTTCCGACCATACACGAAGACTGTACCAAGCTGGTTACTTCGATTAAGGATGAATACTTCAGCAATGCTCCGTTGAAAGATGCTGCAATATATTCAATGCTTTTGCAGATATTGGTGATGGTCAGCAGATGTTATACTCAGCTGCCCGACAAATTCCAGGACATCAAGCCTACGAAACAGACAGAATATGTCGAAAAATTCATCAGCGTATGCGATTACATTAACGCTCATTGCACGGAAGACCTTTCATTGGATGATGTTGCTTCCCTCGCAGGCTTTTCAAAATATCATTTCAGTCGTCTGTTTAAAGAATTTGCCAGTGTTCCGTTCTATAAATACTTAAACAGCCGCCGAATCGCATATGCCGAAAAGTTGCTGTTGGATCCGGAAATAAACGTTATGGAAGCTGCCGCCAGATCAGGTTTTAATTCTCTGAGTGCTTTCATGAGAATGTTTAAAATCGTCAAAGGGTGTACCCCTACCGAATTTCGTAATTTATATACAAAATAAAAAAGCGCCGAGTGGCGCTTTTTTATTTAACCGTATGTAGAAGTTAATGCAACCTCTTCGCCTCCGGATCCGAATATATCAAGAGTAAAAAAACTTTTCTTTTTAACATTTAAAATCTACTCCTAAAATACTCATACTTCGAATTTATATCCCATGCCCCAGATGGTTTTAATCAATTCTCCTTTTTCCCCCATCTTTGAACGAAGCTTTTTAACATGAGTATCTATAGTTCGCGCATCACCGAAATAATCATAATTCCATACGGCATTCAAAATATTCTCGCGTGATAATGCTATGCCTTTGTTCTCGACAAAATACGACAGAAGTTCGAATTCTTTATAACTCAATTCAACTTCTTTATCGTCAATCAAAACACGGTGAGCCGCCTTATCTATTACTATTCCGCCGGCATCAATAATCTCTTCGCTTTTTTGTGCACCGGTTCTTCGAAGGATTGCTTCGATTCTGGCTACCAGAACCTTAGGGCTGAACGGCTTGGTAATATATTCATCAACTCCGTATTCAAACCCAAGCAATTCATCACGTTCGTCCGATTTGGCCGTCAGCATAATAACCGGAGTTTTATAGTTCATGCGAATTTCTTTAAGCACTCCGAATCCGTCTATTTTCGGCATCATGATGTCCAATACGATTAATGCCGTATCGGTATTTGCATAAAACAAATCAAGCGCCTGTTCGCCGTCTTTGGCAAACAGCACTTCAAAATGAGCTTTTATGAGGAAATCTCCGATCAGTTTCCTGATTCTTTCTTCATCATCAACGACCAGTATTTTCAATCGACCGCTCCCTTTCATCAAGTTGCTTTTCCCGTTCGTCCAGTTCCTGTTGCCAAGAAGAATATTTATTCGTAATTGCCTGTTCGTAATTCAAGATATTTGGATTGTTGGATTTAAGCGTAATGACAAACATCAGAATAACCAACACAATAAGCACAGCGTTAAAACACAAAGACAGTTTCAGTCTGTCTTCCAGTCCTTTTGTTTTTTTCGCAAAAGGAGTTATTTTTTCCCTGGCAATATGATTGGGATTTTTGATGTCCTCCAACATTTCTTTTCGTTGTGATGAAAAATTGACATATATAGGCACCGGACGTATTTCTTCTTCCGGAATTCCGTTGTCAACGAGCAGCCCCTTCAGATACTTCAGGTATTCCCATCCCACAGGCGTGGTAAAAACCTTCTGATCCAGCATCTTATCATAAAGAGCCTTCATCTGATTGGGTTTCATTGATTTTAATCTTTCATCAATATATTCTGCGTTTTTTATCTCTTTTTCCGCAGTTTTGGCATCTTCGAAGGAACCGAAATAATATCCTCCGACTATTAATTCATTATTGTTAGCCATTTATCGTTCTTCTCTGAAATATGATAAACCTAAAGACTCGGGAGGCTGATCCTCTCTTCTGTTTCGCATACTGGTAATAACCAGCACCACCATTGTAACAACATAAGGAATCATCTTGTATAATTCCTGGAATTCCATATGATCCATTCCTGTCGGAATATATAAATACAAAATATACAAACCACCGAAAAGGAATGATGCCCATATACCGGACACAGGACGCCAAATTGTGAAAATAACCAATGCTATGGCGAGCCATCCTCTGTCTCCGAAAGCATTGTTACTCCATACTCCGCATGCATAATCCATTACGTAATACAATCCGCCCAATCCTGCAATCATACAGCCGATACATGTAGCTCCATACTTATATAAGGTTACGTTTATTCCCGCAGCATCTGCTGTATTCGGGCTTTCACCCACAGCACGAAGATGCAGCCCGACTCTGGTCTTTTTGAGCACAAACCCTGAAATGATAGCAACCGCTACTCCGACATACGCCAAAAATCCGTAAGAAAACAGGAGTTTTCCAACAGCACCCATGGATGTTGCAAACGGAAGCGATTTTGAAAAATACAGGCTGGTCTTGGATAGAGCAATCGAAGGTACATCAGCACCCGAAAGCTTAATTAACGAGCCGCCGAAAAAGTTTCCGAATCCGATTCCGAAGGTAGTCATGGCCAAACCTGTAACGTTTTGGTTAGCTCGTAACGTAACCGTCAGGAAACAATATAAAAGGCCCATAAGAAGAGAACCCAATAACGAGCAGAGGATAGGAATGGTTATTGCCCAAAAACCTACTACATTCCCCGTCTGTTCGTAGAAAAACGAACCTATAACACCGCTTATTGCTCCGACATACATAACACCGGGTATTCCCAGATTTAAGTTTCCGGATTTTTCGGTAACAACTTCACCGGTGCATCCGAACAGAAGCGGTATTCCCTGTGCAACTGCTCTCGGAATAAAATTAATGAGGAAATTAAGCATTTTCTTTTTCCTCCTTTCCGTTTCTTCTGAAATGAACATTATATCTAATGAAAAATTCGCATCCGATTATAAAGAACAAAATAATACCTGTAATAATATCCGAATAAGAATGGTTCAATCCGTATACGGTAGAAATTTCTCCGGCGCCTCTGTTCATGAAAACAATAAGGAGCGATGTGAAAATCATGGTTACGGGATTAAACTTTGCAAGCCACGAAACCATTACCGCGGTAAATCCCTGTCCTCCGGCAATGGTAGTCGTAATGGTATGATTGATTCCGCCGACCAACAGTAATCCTGCCAATCCGCAAAAAGCACCGGATAAAAGCATGGTCCTTATAACAACCTTTTCAACTTTGATTCCTACATATCTGGCTGTCTTTTCACTTTCTCCGACTACACTTATTTCAAATCCGTGCTTTGTATAGTAAAAATAAACATACATAAATGCTACCGTAATGGCGGCCATCACGATAGGCAACATATATTTTGAGCCGAACAGATTCGGTAACCATCCTGCCATGGAATCCTGATTAATGATACCTATCTTGCCGGAGCCTTTCGGTACTTCCCAGACTATGGTAAAGAAAGCAACCAACTGTGTAGCTATATAGTTCATCATCAAAGTAGACAATGTCTCATTCGTATTCCATTTTGCTTTGAATATTGCGGGAATAACTCCCCAAATTGCTCCGCAAATCAAGCTGGCTGCAACCATTATCAAAATCAATAAAAAGTTCGGGATTTTTCCTCCCAGGCAGATCATAGAAGCTGCAGCGCCCAGGCCTCCGATGAGGACCTGACCTTCCGCTCCGATATTCCAAAATCTCATTCTGAATGCCGGAGTAACCGCCAGTGAAATAATCAAAAGAATTGACAAATCCTGGAAAGTAATAAACGTCTTTCTGGCTGTTCCGAAAGCTCCCTGAATAATCGTATCGTAAACGCTTATGGGATTAAGTTTCGTAACAAACGTAGTCAGCAAGCCACATAAAACCAGTGCAAGCACTATGGAAATCAGCCTTATCAACAAAATATGTTTCAATGAAGCATTTTGTCTTCTTGATATATGTATTAAGGGTTGTCTGTTGCTTTTTTTCATCAATTCACCCCTCCTACTTTAGTCATAAGCATACCTACCTCATTCTTATTCGTATTTTTGGCATCGAGGATACCGCTGACAGTTCCGTCACACAATACCAGAATTCTGTCGGATATTTCGAGCAGTACATCCAGGTCTTCACCGACGAAGATAACGGCTACGCCCTTTTCTTTTTGCGCATTAATCAAATCGTAAATCGCGTATGAAGAATTGATATCGAGTCCTCGAACTGCATAAGCCGTCATCAAAACAGCAGGGGCATTCGATATTTCTCTTCCGACCAAAACTTTTTGAATGTTACCGCCCGATAAGCTTCTGACAGGAGTTTCAACACTCGGAGTAGCTATTTCCAACATATCAACAACCTGGCAGGCCAAATCGTGAGGTGACTTTCTGTCCGTAAACATACCTTTTTCGTTTCTGAAAGAACGAAGCATCATGTTATCGGACAAGTCCATATCTCCGACCAATCCCATACCGAGTCTGTCCTCCGGAACAAAGGACAATGCCACGCCCTTACTTGCTATCTCATAAGGGTCAAGTCCCAATAATTCACATTTATCTCCGTTATTTTCGGTATACAAAACCGAGCCGGTTTCAACTTTCTGAAGACCGGCTATGGCTTCCAAAAGTTCCTTTTGTCCGCAGCCCGATATACCCGCAATACCGAGTATTTCTCCGCTTCCTACGCTGAAGGATACATCCTTAACCTTATAATATCCTTCGATATCCTTAACACTAAGGTTTTTAACCTCCAATTTGGTAACAACATTTTTAGGTTCCGGACGCTTGATATTTAATGAAACAGATCGTCCGACCATCATGTTGGTCAATTTTTCGGGAGTAGTATCACAGGTTTTAACATCACCGATGTATTCACCCTCACGCAATACGGCTACTCTGTCGGAAATGGACATTACTTCGTGCATCTTGTGAGTAATGATGATGATTGCTTTGCCATCTTCTTTCATGGCGCGCATTACATTAAACAGTTTTTCCGTTTCCTGCGGAGTCAAAACCGCAGTCGGCTCGTCAAGCACCAGAATATTAGCCCCTTTATAAAGGACTTTTACTATCTCGACAGTCTGCTTTTCCGATACGCTCATCTCGTAAATCTTTTTGTCCGGATCTACATCAAAGCCGTATTTATCGCATATTTCCTTAATCTTTCTCGAAGATTCCTTTATATCAAGTTTTCCGGGCAACCCGAGAATAATATTCTCGGTAGCGGTTAACACATCAATCAATTTGAAATGCTGATGAACCATACCGATTCCAAGTGAAAAAGCATCTTTGGGAGATGCAATCGTAACCGGTGATCCATTAACAAATATCTGCCCTTCATCGGGAAAATAAATTCCTGAGAGCATATTCATCAATGTAGTTTTTCCGCTTCCGTTTTCACCCAACAAAGCCAAGATTTCACCCTTATACAGAGTCATATTAATCTTGGAGTTGGCCAGAACCGAGCCGAAGCGCTTGCTGATGTTCTTAAATTCAATACATTTTGTGCTGTTTTCCACTGTGAACTCCTAATAAATAATATAAAAAAAACAAAGGACGGCATGTTCCCATACCGTCCTATATTGTACTTGAATATTAAAAACTATTCTAGTATAAATTCAAATAATTTAGAATGCTGTATCAAGCAATGTGATTCCGTCGATCTTCAAATCGAAGTAAGGAGCCGATCTGAAGCCTTCTGCAGATTCGTTGAAGAAACCGTTTACGATTGCTTCATGATCACCCTGGTAATCAGCATCTGTGTCAACGTCTGCCATATAAGATGTTACTTCTGCGCCGTCAACAGTAAATGTCTTTGCATCAAACACATGTAAAGCACCTGACTTGAACTGTTCCTTTGCATCGTTGATTGCTGCATCTGTTCCTTCTGCTGCTGCACCGCCGAGCTCTGTCAACTTAACAGAACCTGTTTCGATAGTACCTGTCCAGTCAGTAGCGATAGCCTGTCCGTCTTTAACGCATCCCATAGCGTATTCAAAGTAAGGAGCCCAATCGATTCTTGAAGAAACGATAAATGTGTTGGGAGCTACAGAAGCTGTTGAACCGTTGTATGAAACGTTGGGAACACCTGCTGTTTCACAAGCTGTAGGAGCACCCATTGAATCGGCATGCTGAGAAATAAGAACGCATCCGTTCTGGATTAACTTGTTAGCGCCTTCCTTTTCTGCTGTTTCATCATACCATGAACCTGTAAAGGTTACTTCCATGGTAGCTGAAGGGCACATATGACGTACGCCAAGGAAGAATGATGTATAACCTGAAATAACTTCGGCATATGTATAAGCACCTACGTAACCAACCTTAGCCTGATCCTCTGTAATAGTACCTGCAGCGATCATCTCGTTCAATTTCATACCTGCAGCGATACCTGCAAGGAAACGTCCTTCATAAATTGAAGCGAAAGCATTGTGGAAGTTGCTTAAGTTCTCTGTGTGAGCCTTTGTACCTGTTGCATGAGCAAACTGTACATTGGGATATTCCTTTGCAGCTTCGATCATGTAATCTTCATGTCCGAATGAATCTGCAAAGATGAAATTGCATCCCTGGTCTGCTAATTCGCAAGCTGCTTCATAGCATTCCTGACCTTCGGGAATGTTAGTCTTCATAACGTACTCAATACCCATCTTTTCGCATGCTTCCTTAGCACCGTTGATGAAGTTCAAGTCATAGGTTGAGTTCTCATCATGCAAGCAGATGAATCCTGCTTTAACTGTTGTGCCTGCTCCGTCCGTACCTGCATTGGCTGCTGCAGTATCAGCACCACCGCATGCACAAAGAGAAAGAACCATGGCAAGTGACAAAAGAATTGCTGTTAACTTTTTCATTTTTTCTCCTCTCATGTAAAGAAATTATTTTTAAAAAATACTTATACAGTTTAGTTTATAAAAGAAAATTGGGCAAGTATATTTTTGATGAATTTTTTACTTCTATTGCTCTCTGAAAACAATGTCACCCGTATTTGCATCCATACTGTCAACTATTGCCAAAGATTCAAGCTGGTATCCCATGTTTCTTATCATTCGACCTCCGGGCTGGAAACCTTTCTCAATAGCTATGCCTATTCCTTCAACAGTACCGCCTGCCTGATTAACCAATTGAATCAATCCCTGGAGCGCGCATCCGTTTGCGAGGAAATCATCGATTATTAAAATATGATCGTCGGGTCCTAAGAACTTTTGAGATACGATAATCGTATTGATGTTTTTGTGAGTAAAGGATTCAACCTCGGCCGTATACATCTGGCCTTCAAGATTGATTGATTTTGATTTTTTGGCAAAAACCACGGGGCAGTTGAATTCTGTTGCCGTTATGGCTGCTATACCGATTCCGGAAGCTTCGATAGTCAGAATCTTATTTATGTTTTTTCCTTCAAAGCGCTTCTTAAATTCTTTTGCCATTTTCAGGAAAAGTTCGATATCCATCTGATGGTTCAGGAAGCTGTCAACTTTTAAAACATTTCCCTCCTTTACTACTCCGTCTTTAACGATACGTTCTTCAAAAAAATTCATACGCCCTCCTAAGATTGTAATTGTCTTTAATGGACCAGAGGGGAGTCGAACCCCTGTCCAAAGGTAAATTCCCTCTCCTTCTACTATCATAGTTCACCCTTTAGTTTTCCCCTTATAGAGCGGAGGTGAACGTCCTCTTTACTCAGGTAGCTTCATAATACGCCCATATACTCAAAGCTTTGTATATGTCGTTTCCCGCATGGATGATGCCCGGGTCTTAATGTGCGGGTGCACTAAGTCGGACAGCTGCACTTAGGCAGCGATAGCTAATTTAGAATCAGCGTTTATATTTAGATTTGCGGTCTGACGCGCCTGCTCGCGGATAGCTTCTAAAGCTGCATGACCCCTGTCGAAACCTTGACTGGCCCTTATTTAATTTATATATCAACGCCGCTTACGTTTTATTTCAACGAAAGCTTAAACTCTCTTTGAGTTTCGCGCTTGACATCTTTCTTTGCTATATCTGCACGCTTATCATACAGTTTTTTACCTTTGGCCAGGCCGATTTCTATCTTGGCCCTGCCATCCTTAAAATACACCGATAACGGTACTATTGTATATCCCTTTTCCGAAGAAGAACCGATTAGTTTTCTAATCTCCGCCTTATGAAGCAGCAGTTTTCTGACCCTTAAAGGATCTTTATTGAATATATTTCCTTTTTCATAAGGGGATATATTCATTCCCAAAACATACGCTTCGCCCTTGTCAATCTGGATAAAGGCTTCCTTTATGCTGCATTTACCCATGCGAAGACTTTTTACCTCGGTACCTGCTAGCGCTAACCCCGCTTCGTATTTTTCCTCGATAAAATAATCATGATAAGCTTTTTTATTGTTTGCAACCAATTTTAACTGTTCACTCATAATCACATTATATCAAACACAAAATCTATTGTCTTTAAAGACATGTCGACATCGTTAACCGTGACCTTGACTTTCTGCCCCAGCTTATACGATATTCCCGTGTCTTTCCCTACCATTTCATATGTATCCTCTTTGTAGTAAAAATAATCCCCCCAAAGTTTCGAAACATGAACCATTCCCTCTATGGTGTTAGGCAGTTCAACATATATTCCCCAGGAAGTAATCCCCGAAATAACGCCTTCAAAGGTTTCTCCTATATGGTATGACATGTATTCTGCCTTTTTGAGTTTATCCGTTTCGCGCTCAGCCTCATCGGCACGTCTTTCCTTTGCGGAAGTATCTTTGGCTACCACCGGAAGAAGTGAATTGTAGTGCTCAATCCTCTTATCATTCATTCTTCCATGCAGATATTCCTTGATAATGCGATGAATCTGCAAGTCGGGGTATCTACGTATAGGAGAAGTAAAATGACAGTAATAATTGCACGACAGTCCGAAATGTCCGAGACACGACGTATTATACTCTGCCCGCTTCATGCTTCTTAATGTCAGCCTGCTGATCAGCGCTTCTTCCTCGGTACCTTCGATTCGGCCCAAAAGTTTCTGAATCTCCTTTGGATGAATCTCTCCCTCTGCGGAACGTATTTTTATCGAATACCCGAAATTATTGATAAATGTAGCAAGTTTCATTATTTTTTCCGGGTCCGGAGTCTGGTGAGTCCTATATAAAAACGGGATTTCCAAAAAATAGAAAAACTCGGCAATTGTTTCGTTGGCCAGCAACATAAAATCTTCGATAATTTTCTGCGCCGTCAATCTTTCGTACGGCATTATTTTTACGGGCACACCCTTTTTATCCAGGATTATTTTGCTTTCGGGAAAATCAAAGTCGATTGACCCTCGCTTTTTTCTGTTATTTCTGATTATATCCGACAGTTCCTCCATCAGGAAAAACATGGAGCACTGTTCTTTATATCTTTCTTTCAGCTTTTCATCATTATCTATAAGGATCTTGTTGACATCGGAATAGTTCATTCTTTCGTTAACGTTAATAACCGTTTCTTCTATTCTGCTGTCGATTACTTCACCCTTTTTATTGATAGTCATGATACAGGACAATGCCATTCTGTCCTCACCCATATTAAGCGAGCACATGCCGTTTGATAAAACATGCGGCAGCATGGGAATAACCCTGTCAACCAAATATACCGAAGTACCTCTTTCGTATGCTTCCTTATCAAGCGCCGAATCCTCCTGCACATAATTGCTGACGTCGGCTATATGAACACCCAAAACATAATTGTCACCTTCCATGCGCAGGGAAACGGCATCATCCAAATCTTTGGCATCTTCACCGTCAATTGTCACCATCATTTCATCACGCAAATCGGTTCTGGTATTATAATCGTTTTCGTTCAGATCCTTGGCCACATTATTAGCCTGCTTTAACACCTTGGGGCTAAACTCACACGGCAGATCAAACCCCTTTACAATAGACATGATGTCAACTCCGGGATCATTTTCATGACCCAGGATTTCCGTAATCACGCCCTCGGGTTTATGCCTTGAATCACCGTAATCCGTAATTTTGCATACTACCTTGTGTCCCGTAACCGCACCCATTGCATTTTCTTTGGAGACAAAAATGTCGGATTCGATTTTTTGATTATCGGGAATGACAAATCCAAAGCCTTTGGCCAAATCAAACGAACCTACCACAGTCTCTATACCGTGAGACAAAATGGCAGTGATTCTGCCTTCGGCACGCTTGTTATCATGCTTTTCTTTATACAGCTCAACTTCGACTTCATCCATCAAAAAAGCATTATGCGTATATTCCTCCGGAATGAAAATATCATCCTGAAGTTCGGGCACCGTAACGAAACCGAAACCTCTTTGATTCGATGTATATTTGCCGATATATTTAATTGTCTTTTTTACCTTTTTCTTCATATAACAATGAAATTTCCTGTCAAATAGAAAAAGCACCCTGCAATTCGCAGGATGCCGTAAACTCAAATCAATCTAGAAAATGTTAAGATTGAGCACAATGGAAAGAACCATAAACAATATAGCCAACCATTTAGTAATCGTAACAAGTTTTCCTTCCAAAGAACGACCTTTGTTCTTGCTCCAGTAAGTATCTGACGAACCTGAAAGAGCTCCCAAGCCTGCCTGCTTACCTTCCTGCTTTAATACAAGCGCTGTCAGCGCAATACAAATCAATATAAATATAACCTGAATAATTATTTTTAAGACTGCCATAATAAACCTCCAAATTTATAAGCAAAGCACAGTTTAGCATAAACAAAAGAATATTGTCAACACTTATTGTCCGTTTGCCTTGGCTAAAGCTGCTTCATAATCCGCTACCACCTTCAGGTATGCCTCTTTTGTGGCCGGATCCAATGTCGTAATGTCTACTCCGTAAACAATATTAGGGTTATCGGATGTCGGCTGTGCCGTCGTTGTTGCAGCATTTGCAGTTGCCGGTGCGGGAGTCGTCTCTCCTTCGGGAGCCAAAAGCTCTGCAGGAACTTCTGTCAGAATTCCGTCAGGTCCTGCCATATAAAGCACACCTTCAACTTCTATCTGAGCATTGGTAAGCATCACTCCGGATTCATCAAAGAAATACGGAACCTTGTCAATCAGTGTATATCCCGTTGAAATATTGCCCTTGGAATCGGCATGGTATATTGCATTATTATACGTAAACCAGGTCTTTGCCATGGCACCGTTATATACAGGGTCATAAAAACGAAGTCCCAAACCGTAATCGATAAATCCGACCTGTCTTAAACCATTTTCATTAAAGAAAAAGTCATAATCCTGAATCGTGGTCGGTCCCACTGCTGCTCTTCCGTCTTTTTCCGTAAAGTAGAACAACGCACCTTCCGGCGAAGCATACCAGCCTTTATACATATTTCCGGCTTCATCAAACATAAACAAACCGTTATCGTATGAAATCAGGCCGCGCTGCATCTTATAATTTCTGTAAAATCTGATTGAGTTTCCGTGGGGCAAAAAGCCTTCATTGATAATCAGCTTACTGTAGTCTTTGTATTGATAATCCAAATCAACATATCCGCTGATTCCGGAAACGGCACCTTTGGATGAATTCTGCCAGAAAGCGCATGAAGGATAATCAAGTTTATCATCGAACTGAGCTACCCACTTGTCCCAAGGAGTATTACCAATTTTGCTCGTAAAGAAATTCTTATAGGAATAAACCATAGGATAATAGCCGGCAGCGTCTATATATGCACAAAAAGTATTAATTATCGCATTAATCTGATCCGGCGGAAGATTTTTGTGTAATTTATCTTCAATGTCGAAAACGACCGGCATCTGAACCGGATATGCTGCTATGGCCTGAATAACCAAAGCTGCTTCCTGTGCCGCCTGCTCAACATTCGTAGCATATGAATAAATATACACGCCTGTCTTTATACCGTTGGCCTGGGCATTCACCATATTGTAATGAAACGTGGGATCCATTCCTGTTTTGGTAGTTCCTACTCTGATAAATGCAAACTTAATTCCCGACTGGGCAACCGCAGACCAATTTATAGTACCCTGATATTTTGAAACATCAATTCCTCTGGCAATATTACCGGCACTGGTAACCGCATATGAATTAACGCTGGGAATACCGAATAACAAAGATAACGAAAGAAAAAGCACCACGGCTTTAAAGAAAAAATTCTTTTTAATAAACATAAATAACCTCTTAATATTTGAATACTAAGCATGTAGTTGATATACTATTTAGGTTATATCATACTTATGCCCACATGGAGTTATTATGAAGAATTTTATCGAAAAAAGCAAGCGAATATTGGGAATGGACAATATTTTGACTCCCGTAGACCGCTATATAATTCTGGCGCTTTCATTAGTTTTTGCATTATTGGTCTTTTTCCGTTTAGGAAATATGTATGCGCCTCAGACTACCTACCAAACATCACATGAAAACCCCGATATAATAATAGATTTCGGTGATTACGAAACTGTTTATAATCTTCATATCTTTCTGGGAAATCTTGATAACAGACATATGTCGCTTTCAGTCTTTAATGAGATAACTCAGGAATGGGAAATAATAAATAATGATGTAAACGTATCATCCGTATTTCAGTGGAATCGCGTCGAAATCAACTACAAAGTCAGATATTTGGGAATTGTCTGCCAGGATCGGGAAGCAGTCTACAATGAATTTGTATTTACGGGCCCCAATGGCATTATTACTCCCGTCAATATCTCCGAATACCCCAATCTGTTTGATGAGCAGGAATACTTCTTTACCACTGCGGAAAAAACATATATGGACGGAACCATGTTCGATGAAATATATCATGGAAGAACCGGTTACGAATTCGTTCATTCTCTGCCCACATATGAAACCACTCATCCGCAATTGGGAAAGTGCCTGATTGCCCTCGGAATTAAAATATTCGGTATGACTCCTTTCGGCTTCCGCTTTATGGTTGCCATATTCGGTATTTTGTTTATTCCGCTCATGTACATATTTGCCAAGAGAATGTTCAAAAGTACATTCTGTGCGTTCGTTTCGGGTATGCTGATAGCATTTGACTGCATGCATTATACCCTTTCAAGAATCAGCACTATCGATATTTTTGTAGCTTTCTTCATCATACTCTGCTACTACTTCATGTATAAGTACATTGAATTCGATGACGAGTATCGAAAGAACCCTAATCTATCCGACAAATTTATGCCGCGCCAAAACTTTATTGCTTTGGCATCAAGCGGTCTTGCGATGGGTATGGCTATATCTACCAAGCTGACAGGTGTTTACGCTGCAGTCGGTTTGGCCGTTATCTTTTTGTTCCACACCATAAAAAAATGGCCCAAAGGCCAGGTTTTGCGACTTCTCGGTTTTTGCGTCGCTTTCTTTATTGTCATTCCTCTGGTTATATACATTCTCCCGTATTCATTTACGGTCGAAGCAAATGCGCAACCCGGATACGGCGATATGACCATCAGTTTTGACAAAGATACGGGGCTCTATATCGGTTACGGTCATACCGGATTACTGGCCAAAACATTAAGAAATACCAACTACATGATTAACTACCATAAAAATTTGGTAGCCACGCATTATTACGCAACACCGTTTTATGAATGGCCCATCATGTGGATGCCGCTTTTGGCAGCTAACGACACCGTTAATTCACTCGGTCAGGTCAGTTCGGTTACATACATAGGAAATCCCGCAGTGTTCTGGATCGGATTTATCTGCGTATTCCCGGTTTTCTTTTTTGCAATATTTAAAAAGGACCGGAATGCAAGATTTTTGTCCGTTGCATATCTGGCCCAATACGTTCCTTGGTTTTTCGTATCAAGAATTACTTTCATATATCACTATTTGCCGTCAGCCATTTTTTCTATGCTGATGATAGTATTTTGCGTCGACAAACTGATTAAATGGAAACCGGCATTCAAAAAAGTGACTTGTTTTTACCTCATAGCCGTAGTCATTTTATTCTTTATATTCTTCCCCGTAATATCGGGATATCCGGTATCACGTGAGTACGGCATGTCCCTCAGATGGTTGCCTGAATGGATTCTTGTGCTGTAATCAGTTTATAAAGGTCATATCCGACATACACTATTAACACCAGCTGCCCTACCGCCAAAGTACGAATATCAAAGATTGAAACGGCTATCAGATACGGCATAAATGTAAGCAGTGAAATCAGCATAAAGCCTATTGCGACAGGTAACTTTTTAGGTCTCAATACGGCATAAATAATTGCCAACATATCAATCAATATTCCGTATCTGTCATGCATATGCGGCAGGGAATACACACATAAAGCC
This sequence comes from Lachnospiraceae bacterium, assembly GCA_045640905.1. Taxonomy (GTDB): domain Bacteria; phylum Bacillota; class Clostridia; order Lachnospirales; family Lachnospiraceae; genus JAILLW01. Next base: position 3,076 of record JAZUFW010000028.1, on the reverse strand, counting down.
ACGGAAAAAAGTGCTGTTGCAACTGAAATATCCGTGGTTATTTTTATGTTCTTTCTGCATATGTAGTATGCCAAAAATCCCATCAGAATAATTGCCATGAATGTTCCCGCACCTGTTATTTCGTCCATATGATGAGTACTCTCTATCGTCTCATCCAGCAATGCATAAATATTCGGATATTGCAAAGTCCCCCACGGATAATAGTTCGACTGATCAAAATAGATAAGGCACAAATCCTTTAAAGGCCTTCCGAAAATAACTGCCGGCAATTGCATAATCAGATAAACCAGCGGAATAAAAACGAAATCAATGAGATTTATATTTTTCTTTTTCAAATACATTATGACGAAGAAAGGAAGAATAAAAAGCGTCTGCAGTTTAAATCCAAATGCCACTCCCGTAAAAATCATGCAGGGGAAACTCTTCCCTTTATAGAAGAATAAAAGAGCCAGCAAAATAAACGCAGTGTATATCGTATCACATTGGCACCAATAAGCACTGTCAATAAAGAACGTAGGGCAAAGCAGATATGCCGCCATACCCAAAGTTGCTTTAAAGGTGCTCGCAGACAGTTCATAAACAATCAGGAAAACGGCCACACATCCTACATAATCAAACACTACGGAAATGCTCTTCAATGCATACAGGCTGTTATCGCATCCCGAAACGAGGCACATCAAAAACATATACGGTGTCGAATAATTGGAAATCTCCGTTCCCAGCGACTTGAACCCGCCCAATGAACGTATTTCATCCATCCACTGCTCCAAAAATCCGTAATAATCAGCGGATTCAATCGGATAAAGCTTAATTCGTATTATCAAAGCAAATATCCAAAGGCACGCAATAAAAATCAAATCAATGGATTTAAAGCACATTGATCCGATTTTCACATCGCTATTCAATAATCTGTCCTGTAAACTCTTTTTATCGGAATTCATAATACCTCAAGCTATCTGTATGTCAGTGTTTCGGCAGCATCTATAAAGGTTGACATCCAATCTGCTCCGGGTGCCTGCATAAATGTCAAATAATTGGACTCTGTTCCGTTATACAAAATGACACTCAATACATAATAATGTTCGCCTCTGAAATCATAATTATAAATAATCCAAAGACCGGGACGTCCGTCGACCATTATCTTGTCATACTGCGTAACTATAAAATCAATATCATTGCCATAAGAATCCAAAAACTCCTTTTTCAGGTTAGCAACATACTCTTCCTTAGTAACAAGCGTCGGATCATCCTCGGATTCAACAATAATATGATTGATGGATGACAAATCCTTGGGATATTTCTTTGAAACATATTCACCCTCCATGTCTTCCGAGGGCTTAAACTCTTCCGGCATGGTGCACATCAGTGTAGCCGGTCCGAACGTATACAATCCCGTAAATTCGGGTACTTCCTTCGTAGTTGCAGCCTGCGTAATAACAGCAGGGTCGGGAGTAGATGCAATAATCTGTCCGTTCTCATCCAATGCGGAATCTTTCTTCGAAGAGCATGCGGCCAAAACGCATGCGCATATTAAAATTAACGCTAAGTTTATCTTTTTCATACCAAATTCCTCCATGACCATATTATCACATCAGTTCAAAGGAATACAGTACAATTGGTTGAGATGGACAAATACACAAAAATGCTTCTATACCCTAACAGTATCGAAAAAGCGCTTGGAATGAGAATTCCAAGCGCTTGGTAATATCAACTTATTTGTTTCTTAATGTCTTAGTTAGCTCCGTAAAGCTGCTGCATTGTAGCAGGGCCGTACCAGTCAAGGGATGTATCTACGTTAGAAAATGCAGGAATCTTAATCTCCTGTTTTACGTGGTTCCACTTATAAGTAAAGATAAATGTTACATTCTGAGCTGACTTGGCTGCAACCTTTTCCATGAATGCCTTGGGGAATGAATTGAATTCACCAAAATCAAGCTTGATAACCTGTCCTGATTTTGATTCATTAACAAGCTTGGTAGCATAGCCATTAATGGCATATCCGTATGACGATACAGGCTGAGTATTCTTTGCAAAACCACAGATAGAACAAACATCACCGGCTAAGCCGTCAGAATACAGGGTGGGTTCCGTAATTGTCTGCCATGTAAAGTTGTGGGTATGCGCACTGTTTCCCGAAGCAATTGCCGGAGATTTGGGAGTAAATGTGCAGGAACAAGTATTAGGAACTAAAGTATCTTGTCCACCAGAATTTACACTTTTATATATTGCATTCGGCGAAGGTTCGGAAGGAACCTTAGTAGTATAGCCACCAACATCAAGTGTATCACCAACCGCAGTATAAACACCAAAGTATTCCCCATCCCCAAAATACAGATAATTATTATCGCCAATATAAATAAAATGTGCGCCCATCGACCAGCAAGCATCATTCCACACAACTGTTCCATAGGGGGAATCCGTAGTGTACGGCTCTGCAAATGCCGTCACCCCAATCCCCATAACCATCGTCATGGCCATTATCACAGCCAATAATAAACCTATTTTCTTTTTCATTTTTGCCTCCTTAAACACATTTATCATGCGGAACATCCCGCAAAGTTAATAATAATAATAATAATAATAATAGAGGCATTTTTCAATACTATTTTTAGTGCATAATAATTCCTTCTCTGCTTGTTGATTATTTTATCTTTAATCAGCAGCTGGTCAACCCCGAAGCCGCTTGCGGTGCGCTTCGCGCAGGATTGACGAACCGCTGATGTCAGATACACTGTTAATCAAGCAGAGTAAGGATTATTAGGTGCTTGGCACCATAGTCGTTTGACTTCAAGGCTTTCAGTTCTTTAGTGTTCGTTAGTTACCGGGCATATTGGATACTAATTCGAAATTATGGCTTTCCGTATCCTTTTATTCATTAAAGTTTTACAGATTTTCGCCAAAACATAGTTTCAATTGGATACAAATAAACAAATATTCATTTTAGTATCCTTCGTTATCATTTTTAACGGGATATGATTTGAAGATTCTTTTATTTATTATCCAATTCAGGTTGATTTCATGGCATTTTCGGAATCATTTTGATGAATTGAAGGATACAAATCTTCATTTTCGTCAT
>JAZUFW010000027.1:0-14920 GCA_045640905.1 Lachnospiraceae bacterium | reverse complement strand
AAAAGCTTGCTAAAATCCAGAAATGTTGATCAGTGGCAACATGGGAGCTATCCGTCGAAGGAACTGTTTGAGGCTGATATAAACGCCGGAATCAGTTATGTTATGACTGATGGTGACAATATAGTCGGAATATGTGCGCTTACCTGTGCAGATGATCCGATGTACGCAGTAATAGATGGGGAGTGGCTGACGCCCGAAGGGACCCGTTATGCCGTGGCACACCGCGGCGCATTGGCACCCGAATATCAGGGACAGGGACTTACCCGCAAATGGTTCGAACTGATTGCCGATGAGGCTCGCAAGCTTGGCGCTGTATCTTTGCGTATTGATACACATGAAGATAATATTGCCATGAGACGCTCGTTTATCGGTGCCGGTTTCAAGGAATGCGGAATCGTTTATCTTTGTGACATGGAAGTAGTAGGAGATCCGAGAGTTGCATATGAAATGATACTGTGAAATCATAGGTCGAATGAATTATGCAGAGTGCGCGAGGTTGACTTTGCCTGAAGGTGATGATAACATCATTGGAGTAGGTTTTACTAATTAATAACAGAGGAAAATTTATGTTAAGCGTGGTGGGTAAATAACCCATATCATTAGTAAATATGATATGTAAAGCTGCAAAGTTGTGCGGTGCGGCTTTATGGTATGAATTTAGTTAACTGCTATTTCGTTGTGTTAACTTTATTTTGTTACGCTTAATATATCGACTTAATTGAAACCCGATTGAAATTCCGTGTATGCGGCTTTGTAATTGGGCAGAATATATGTGTATTTATATGACCATGATATCTTAAGCGTAAGGTATCATGGTTTATTTTTTGCACGTATATTCTGGTAAGTTAAGGAGCATGTAATAAAGATGATTGAAAGTCAAATTGAATTTAATAGAATCAAACAAATATGGTCTGATTTGGCAATAACGGCTAAAGCCAAGGAACTGATTGCGGACAGATGGATTATTTTGGATGAAAGCAAACTCAAAAGGGAATTAAAGGATACGACGGAGGCTAAAGAACTGATTGAAAAATTGGGGAATCCTCCCTTGCAGGATGTTTCGGAAATACTGGAAATATTGGAAATTGCAAAGAAGGGTGATTGCCTTTCACCGTATCAGCTTGAACGCGTGCAAGGTATATTAACTGCTTTGGACAGACTATCCTCGTACCTAAAACGAGGTCAGCAGTATCAAAATTCCTTGAGTTATTATGATGAATCTCTTAATAGTCAGGAGGAACTGAGAGAAGAAATCGCAGCACAAATAAGGGGAGAGAGAGTTGATGATCATGCCTCAAAACAACTTTTTGATATTCGAATGCAGATACAGCAGTTGGAAGATGCGATGAAGCAAAAAGCTGAATCGGTTATTAGAAATAACCGTGACTGCATGGCAGAGAACTTTTATACCACCAGGAACGGAAGAATCTGTGTGCCGGTAAAAAGGGAATACAGGTACAAAATAGCGGGCAGTCTGGTTGACAAATCCGGCACCGGAAGCACGTTATTTATTGAACCCGACGGAGTGACCAAACTGGGTGAAGAAGTGCAGGGATTGCGAATAGATGAAGAAAATGAGGTTTATCGGATTTTGTATACCTTGACGGCACTGGTTTCGGAATGCACAGATTCGCTAACGGAAAATATTCATCTGATTGAAAAACTGGATTACAGTTTTTCGAAAGGGAAACTAAGCCTTTATCTTGATGCACGGGAACCCTCAATAAATCTTGACAGAAGAATAGTACTTGATGCGGCGAGACACCCCTTAATGGATCCGCAAGTCTGCGTTCCGTTGACATTTGAGTTGGGAATCGATAATAGAGGTATTGTGATAACAGGACCAAACACCGGAGGAAAAACGGTGGCAATAAAAACCGTCATGCTTAATTCGGTTATGGCTCAGTGCGGGCTCCATGTTTGCTGTAAGAATGCAGATATTTGTATGAATTCCGGATACTTTTGCGATATAGGAGATGGCCAGAACCTTAATGACAATCTTTCGACATTTTCTTCTCATATAAAGAATGTACTTAATATTCTTAAAGAAATTGACAGCGACAGTTTTGTCATTATGGATGAACTGGGTTCGGGAACCGACCCGCAGGAAGGGATGGGAATTGCGATTGCCATTTTGGAGGAACTTCGAAAGAGCGGGGCCAATTTTTTGGTGACTACGCATTACCCGGAAGTGAAAGAATATGCGGACAGAAGTGATGGCATAGTAAATGCCCGGATGACGTTTGACAAACAAACGCTACAGCCCACCTACAAAATGGTCATAGGTCAAGCCGGAGAAAGCTGTGCTTTTTATATAGCGGACAGACTGGGAATGCCCAAAGATATGCTGAATATTGCGGTTTCGGCTGCATACGGAGAAGGCGCGGTTAATACCTATGCCTTTAATAATAAGGAATTCGAAAAAATGAATTCAGGCAGAAAAATAAGGAAAACCGTATCCGGTCGCAAGATGAATTTGACCTCAGGCAAGTTTGAAATCGGTGACAGTGTTATGGTCTATCCGGATAAAAAAATCGGGATTGTGTGTGAAGAAGTAAATGATAAAGGCGTACTTAGAGTACAGATTGCGGGCCGTAAAATATGGATAAATCATAAGCGCGTGAAATTGCATGTAAAAGCAGATGAACTGTATCCTGAAGAGTATGATATGTCCATTGTCTTTGACAGTGTGGAAAATCGAAAGAAGCGCCATGATATGGAACGAAAGTATACAACAGAAACAATTGAATACAGTGAGAATGATGTGCTAGTATATAAACATAGTTAATTTGTGTATCACTGAGGAATTCGGAGAATGAAAAAACCGGTAAAGTTAGCTTTGCTTATTACAATTTGGAGTACTGAATATTTACAAGCCGTACTGGACGGAATTATTGAAAGAATTAAGGATGTTGATGTACGTGTTGATGTGTATGTCGGATTCGATATTGATGAGTGGGACGGTATGTCATTTACCAAGGAAAGAGAATTCTTTTCCATAGTTAATCCTGCTTCTTATGACGGAGCTCTCGTTGCAGTCGGTGGTTTTAATTATCTTGAAGCGGTTCAGAAGGCTGCCAAGCGTTTTACGGACAGTGGTGTCCCCGTTGTTGCCGTTGAAACCCCGATTGATGATGCCGCTATAGTAAAAGTTGATAATTATGATGCCTTTTATGATGTGACAGAGCATATCTTAAGGGATCATGGTTGTAAAACCCTAAATTACGTGGGAGGACCGGAGGGGGCTCCCGATGCACTTGTGCGTCAAAAGGCTTTTGAAGACTGCTGCAGGAAGTATAATATTCCCGCCGAAAATATCCACGAAAAATTCTATGCTTATATTTTTGAAGACGGAAAACAGGCTTATCAGGATTTTAAAGCTGAAGGCCTGCATATTCCCGATGCTGTAATATGTGCCAATGACGGTATGGCCAGAGGATATTGTGAAGCTGCTATTGAAGACGGATTCCAGGCTCCTTCGGATTTCTTTATTACAGGATTTGATAATGACAGCCTTTCCAGAAACTATATTCCCTCAATCACTACCGTTGACGTTAATCTCACTGACAGCGCCTGTTCGGCTACAGACTTGCTCTTAAAGAAAATTGACGGAATCGATATACCCAAAGAAAAGAAAACAAAAGCCAAGGTTATTTGCGGACAAAGTTGCGGGTGCATTCCGATTAACAGTTTTTCCAGAGAAAAGATTTTGACGCTTCAGAAAGGACAGGAGATTTTTGATAATCTGTCTCTTGGTAATAGATTGGCCCTTCAGACACTTGCCGACAGTGCGGATTTGTTGACGTTACAGCATAATCTGACAACTTATTCTCATCATTTTGATACCAAACATATTGGTATTGCTCTGAATAATCGTGTCCTAAACGGCAACCTTGAGGACGATTCGGAAGGGTACGACGAAGAAATGGTTATGGTTACCAAGACGGGGATTTTCAATATCAACAGATTGGACGATATTTATCCGGACTTTGCAGAGGAAAAGGAAGATTCACAAATTTTCCTTGTGTGTCCGTTGTATTACAATACAGATACTTTCGGATATGCCGCATATGCTTACTCCGACAGAGTGCTGGGGACCATTGAAAGACGTGCTGCCGGAGGATTCCTTTCGATAGCAATTGCTTCTTTGCGTCAGAAGATAGCGTTGCAGGTGATGAATGAAGAAATACAAAAGATGAATTATATATTGAAGGATCTGTCGGTTACAGATTCCTTGACCGGTTTATATAATCGCCTTGCATATTCGCAGATGGGACGAGATTTTTATGAGAAACATAAAGGAAATGTATTTTTCCTTTATATAGATATGGATTATCTTAAAAAGATAAATGATTCACTCGGACATGATGTTGGTAACGTTGCGCTGATTGCAATTGCAGACGGAATCAAACATACTTTTCCCGAAACCGATCTTCGAATCAGGATGGGAGGAGACGAGTTCCTTGTTATCGGTGTTCTTGAAAGCGAAGAAAAGCTTATCGAACAAATAAAAGCTCTTGAACAGTTTCTTGATAAGAGGGGACAGGAGGAAAAACTTCCGGTTCCTCTTTCTGCCAGCATGGGATATGTTCTTGGCAACGATTCCGAAGAATGTGATGATTTTGAAGAAATGGTTAAGAAGTCGGATGCCAGAATGTATGCGATTAAGCAGGAAAAGAAAAGATGCAGAGAGTAGTTGCCGAGTGATCGGGTTACCATGTGAAGAACATATACATTTATCGGAACTATTTTCGAAAGAAGTGATATAATATTAGTTCAATATTAAATATCGAATATTGAATCAGGAGGTTATATAGTATGACTAAAATTGACATTTTTTCCGGATTTTTAGGCGCGGGAAAAACAACATTGATTAAGAAACTGCTTAAAGAAGCTTTTAAAGGAGAACAGGTAGTATTAATCGAAAACGAATTTGGTGAAATAGGAATTGATGGCGGTTTCCTGCAGGAAGCAGGAATAGAGATAAAAGAGATGAATTCCGGATGCATCTGCTGTTCATTGGTAGGTGACTTTGGTTCGTCACTGAAGGAAGTATTAAAAACATACAGCCCTGACAGAATATTGATTGAGCCTTCGGGTGTCGGCAAATTATCGGACGTTGCCCAAGCAGTCAAAAATGCTATTGATGAACATGACGTAGTATTGAATTCTGCTGTAGTTGTGGTAGATGCTTCAAAGACAAAGATGTATATAAAGAATTTCGGTGAATTCTTTATTAATCAGATTGAACATGCCGGTACTATTATTTTGAGCCGTACTCAGAATATCAGCAAAGAAAAACTTGATACGGCAGTAGCTTTGATTCGCGAACATAATGCAGAGGCTACCATAGTGACGACTCCCTGGGATGAATTGGAAGGTGCCGATATTTTGGATACTATCGAAGGAGCCAAGGATTTGGAAGCTCAGATGCTTGAAGAACTTGAGCATGAGCATCATCACGATGACGATTGCGACTGCGGATGTCATGATCACCACCATCACCATCATGACGATGATGACGATGAGGATGAACATGAGCACCACCATCACCACCATGACGATGATGACGACGAGGATGAACATGAGCACCACCATCACCACCATGACGATGATGACGAGGATGAACATGAACATCACCATCATCACCACCATGCCGACGAAGTATTCCAAAGCTGGGGACTTGAAACGCACGACACATACAGTAATGAAGATATAGAAAATATCCTTAAGGAACTTTCCGATGAAGAAAAATACGGAATTATTCTGCGTGCAAAGGGTATGGTTCCGAACACGGAAGGTGGATTTATTTATTTTGACTATGTTCCCGAAGAAGCGAATGTACGTCCCGGCAAACCTTGCGTAACAGGAAAATTCTGCGTAATCGGTTCGAAGATCAACGAGGATAATTTGAATTCCTTGTTTGCTAAATAAGAGGTATTAAAATGAAACCCGTTTTTGTAATAAATGGTTTTTTGGAAAGCGGAAAAACCGAGTTTATCAATTATACATTGGCGCAGCCATACTTCAAAACCAAAGGAAGGACCCTCATTATTTTGTGTGAGGAGGGCGAAGTCGAATACGAAGAGACACTGCTTAATAAAACAAAAACAGATCTGGTTCTGATAGAGGAATTTGAAGACTTTACCACCTCGAAACTGATGGAGCTGGATAAGCAGTACAATCCCGAAAGAGTCATTATTGAGTGGAACGGAATGTGGAATTATAAAGAAATGAAGCTTCCTTTTCACTGGTCTGTTGAGCAACAGATTACGACTATTGATGCAGGTACCTTTAATTCATACTATACCAATATGCGCTCGCTTCTTGCAGAGATGATTCGTAATTCTGAGATGATTATTTTTAACAGGTGCGATTCCGTTATCGATGAACTTCCGAATTTTAAGAGGAACATTAAGGCGGTTAACCAATCCGCAGATATTATTTTTGAGGGAAAAGACGGCGAAATTAATGCGATTTTCGAAGACGATTTGCCGTTTGATTTGAATGCACCGATAATCAAATTAGATAACGAGGGTTATGGAATCTGGTATATCGATATGCTTGATAATGTTGAGCGATACATCGGAAAGACGGTGTCCTTTGTGGCAATGGTTTTAGTGCCTCCGGAATTTCCTGACGGATATTTTATCCCCGGCAGAATGGCCATGACCTGCTGTGCCGAAGATATGGCATTTTTAGGATTTGCCTGCAAATACAAAGATTCAAAAAAACTCAGAGATCGTCAATGGGTTAAAGTTACTGCTTCGATTGATAAAGAGTATTTTGTCGATTATGAAGGGGAAGGCCCTGTACTTAAGGCTACAACCGTGGAATTAACCAATCCGCCCAAGGAAGAGGTTATCAGCTTTAACTGATTCATTATTTACGAGAGAACAATATATGGAAAGAAAGAAAAAGACGTTCCCGTTATGGGGCATTTTGGCCATAGCGACTACGGTATTTACATTTGCATTATTGCTTTACGTCTGTATTTTTGCCGATTCGGAAGATATTGCTTTTGCGGGAGAAGATGCGACCGCCAATATTTATGATTGGTCGTTAAACGATGTTCCGGTACAATTTCCCGAATCAATTAATTGCGTGGCAAACGATGGAATAATGTTGAAGGGGACGTTACCGGATTTAATAGGATATGATGACGGGGTGATGATTTATACGTCATATTGTTCCTGCTATGTTTATGTTGAAAACAAAATGGTTGCATCATATGGCAGCAGGGATCCGTTGCCGATGGGGCATATGCTGGGAAATATCAGATTGATAGCTCCTTTGGATTCCAATATGGCAGGTAAGGAAATCAAAATAGTATATTATCCCAAATACAATATTCATCAGGATATAAACGAGCCGATTTTCAGTTCTGTATCGGGATTGAAATACAGAGTATTACGTGAGAACCTGTTCAGAATTATCCTTTGTGTTTTCGCTTTGTCAATATTGTTTCTTTCGCTTGCTCTGTTTATTCGAAGACTTGCAAAGGGAGAGTTTACCGATTCTTCTTTGATATATTTGTTTGGACAGTTTGTTTTTCTTGTGCTTATGTGGATTGTATGCAGCTCGGATATACCGCAGTTTTTCACGAATAATTCGGTTGCGGTTTGCATGACGTCTTTCATCTCACTGTCTGCAATGTGTATTCCGTTGATGGGTTTTTGCGAGAAACTGCTCCCACGCGGGAAACGCATTTTCGGAATAATGTACAGATACGGTTGGATTATTCCATTAATTAATGTTATCTGCTTTGTGTTTAAAATAGCTGATCCGATTGTGGTATTGCCACTGACACATGCATATATGATAGCATCCGTTATCTTTACGTTTATTTTCTCATTCATTCAACGAAAAGCCGACGATAACTCCATGATTATGTTTGCGGGTATGGTTGTTATCGGACTGTCTGCGCTGGGCGGATTGTTATGCTTCGTTATTTCCCCGTCGACAGGCTATGCATCGAATGTATTTGTTGTCGGATTTGTGCTTTATTTCCTGATGATGTTGTGGGTTATTGTTCGTAGGGAAATAGCATTGATTGAAGAGAATAAGTTTATTACCACGTACAGAACATTGGCCTATACCGATGTGATGACAAACATGAAGAACCGTACGGCATTTGAAGACCGCTTCGGCCGAATGAAAAACGAAGATTTCATGTTGGAAAAGAATGTGATTTTATACATTTTCAATTTGGATAAATTGCGTGATGTCAATGCGCAGGAAGGTCACAGCGTAGGCGACAAAGTGATTATCGGCCTTTCGGAGTGCATAATGCGAGTATTCGAAAGGGATGGAGAATGCTACAGAATCGGAGGAGACGAGTTCGCGGTAATTATGATTAATAAACAGCGAGAAGCTCCTGATCTGGAAAAGCAATTTGAAGACATTATTATCGGATATAATAAAACTCATGAATATTCCATCAAAGTATCATACGGAAAGAGTATTCACGAGTTTGAAGCCGACGACGACTTCAGTAAAAAGATGTATCTTGAAGCCGACAAGGCGATGTTTGAAATGTTCAATTCGAAATATAAGAACTGATTAATCTATTTGGCAATATCCAGAGGAACACGTATGGTAAATTCCGTTCCGAAGTTTTTCTTCGATACTACGGATATGGTTCCGCCTATGATATCAAGGATTCTTTTGGTTATGGTCATTCCCAGACCGACACCGTTATTTTGCGTTTCGGTTTGAGGCCTTTCGGTAGAAAATAAATCAAATAAAGCGTTCGTATATTCAGGGGCCATGCCTATTCCGTCATCTTTGACGACGAAATTGCACATGACCCTTTTTTCGTCCAAAACTTCCTGAGTACCGGTCAAGATGATGGTACCGCCTTTTTCGGTAAATTTAACAGCATTGCCCAGAAGATGCGCAAAAATTCTGTTGAAGTGTGAAATATCAAGAACGAGGTTAGGCACAATAAGCTTTGAAGTGTCCAAAATCATATGTTTACCCTGACGCTCGATTTCCGGACGGAATAAATTGGTAGTTCTTTCAATGATTTCTATAATATTGGCGTTCTCCATTGTAAGTATGTTCTTGCCACGTGAAGAATCCGACATAAACAGCACGTTTCTGACCAAACGATGAAGGTGTGTTGCTGCGTCATCAATATCTTTTAGATAGGTCAGAACGTCATCGGGGGACGAAAGGCTTACCTTAGCCATTTCAATGTTGCCTTTTATGGCATTTAACGGGGTAAGTATTTCGTGTGACATATTTTTTAAGAATTCATCTTTAACGTTATTGGAAAGTTCCAATTCTTTCTGACGTTCGGCCTGTCTTTGAACCTCCTCTTCGATATCGGCAAATCCCAAAACCAGGTGCTCCTCAGAACCGATTACTTTGAATACCTTCATAACATAATGCGATACGGATTTATCGTCATGCATTACCAGATATTCAAAATGGTGGGAGCTTTTTTCTTTCATAATTTCCTGAAGGAAAGGGAAGGAGGTTTCCTTAATGAATTCTTCCTGATAATCCGGATGAACTTTTCCTCTGGCATATATACGTGCATAGTCTTCGACAGGTGTATCGGGTGAAATGACGTTGCTCATGTATGTCTGGAGTTTATCGGAAAGGGTTAAAAATCCGATTTTACCGGAAACTGTGTTGACATAGCAAAGAGCTTCAAAATTAGAAGTTATCGATGCTAAGACATCCTGACCTGTGAAAGCGTTCCCTGATATTGCGGCTATCTCATTGGGAGTGGATATCAGGCTTTTCTTTTCTTCTACGGGAACTTTTTTATTGTTACGATTAAACATATATTACCTCTTTAAAACTATATTGAGGTTTTATTGTACTATATTTATTTCGAAGATTCAATCGGACAAAAGTATTGGAAATTATCGATAATCTATAAGATGACAGCATTCAGCTTGGCGAAGCTGTTTGTGAAAAAGCCGAGTATGGGTATATACTAAAAGTATGATTACTACGAGTGAATTCTGTAAGGCAGAATATGGAACCAAATTGTATAAATTGAGTTTTGACGGAGGCTTTACTTGCCCGAATCGTGACGGAACTAAAGGAACCGGTGGATGTATTTTCTGTTCAACGGGAGGTTCGGGCGATTTTGCAGTAAAGCTATGCAGAGACGAAGAGGGAAATATTATCAATTTGAAAGAAGCGATTGCGGCAGCAAAAGAAAAGGTCAGCAAAAAGTTTTCCGGGGACAAGTATATTGCATATTTTCAGGCTTTTTCCAATACATATGCTTCCTGTGATATTCTGCGAAAAACATATATGCCGATAATAGAGCGCCCCGAAATAGAGGTGCTTGATATTGCGACCAGACCGGACTGCCTCAATGATGAAATCTACAATCTGCTGGGCGAACTAAATAAGATAAAGAGCGTGTGGGTTGAGCTGGGGCTTCAAACGGTGAAAGAAAGTTCCGTCGAATACATCAACAGAGGTTATGATACGAAAGAATATGATGAAGCGGTTATGAGACTTAATAACTTGGGAATACATACGATAACGCACGTTATACTATACCTTCCCGACGAATCGCTTGAAGATATGAAGAGAACGGTCAGACATGTTGCCCAAATCGGAAGTAAGGGAATCAAACTTTCGCTGCTTCATGTATTAAAGAATACGAGACTGGCTGATGATTATGAAAAAAAGCATTTTTATATACCGAAATTGGATGAATATGCCGAGACAGTGGGGAAATTGATAAGCTTATTGCCTGAGGAAACTGTGGTACACAGAATAACGGGCGACCCGCCCAAAAAGCTTTTGATCGAACCGCAGTGGGCGGCGGATAAAAAGCGTGTTTTGAATACGCTTAATGCAAAAATCGGGAAAGCGCAACCTTACTACGTTTACATGTTAAGATGCAAAGACGGCTCAATTTATACCGGAAGCACCAATGATGTCGAGAAAAGAGTAAAACTCCATAAGATGGGGAAAGGGTGCAAATATACACGGTCACATTTGCCGGTGGAATTGGTATATTTTGAAGAACTAAGCAGCAAATCCGATGCATTGAAGCGTGAATATGCGATAAAACAGCTGTCGCATTCGGAAAAGGAAAGGCTGATAGGGGAAGCGCCTATATGATTTAACCTTCGGGATTTTTGTACTTTTCTTCCAGCGCCTTGTTTATGTTTTTGGCGTTTTCTCTATCGGACAAATATGAAGCAAGGTACGTAAATGCATAAACACCGGCAACGCACAGACACATAAAAATCATTCCCATAATGTTTGGAGATATCCATCCGAACAGGCAGCCTAAAGTGCCCATAATCAGGCATAGACAGATATAATGAATAAGCATTCTGATTGGCAGATTGAAATTATCTGTTTTGACATTATAGGTAATGATTGTGGCTATTGTGGCCGGAAGAGAACACAATAATATTTCCCACAAGGTTTTCAAAGTCGGGCATGAATGACTTATTGAAAAACCAAATATTACCGCAATTAGTGATCCTGTCGTAATGTAGCAAAAGTATCTTAAAAACAAGTTTATATATTTTTTCATTTTATTGCCTCCAAAATTTTCCCTGAAACGAATTTATATTCCGAGTTTCTCTTTTAAGAGTCCCACATATTGGCGCGAGACTATTACTATTTCGCCGTTTTTCATGGTTGCATCAAAGCGCCCGTTCAGGCGTGGAGTCAGGTGCGCTATTTTTGAAATGTTGGCTATGGTTGATTTGGAAACTCTCAGGAGATCGGAGCCCTGATATTTTTCTTCTATCTCGTAGAGTTTGGACTTTACTTCATATACTTTTTCTTTGGTGTAGGCGAAAACTTTATTATCGACGGCCTCGAAGTAGTATATATCCTTTAGTGATAATGGGAAAATACCTTCTTCCGAATAGCCTGATAATTTCGTTTTCCCGTCTTTTAATGCAGAAATCAGTTTCATAATATCCGCATCGAGATTATTGCAGCGGATGATGATTTCTTCTTCGACACCCGGCATGGGTTCTTCAATGGTAATCTTCATAAATATCTCCGAATCTATCTGTCACTTAGCTTGTGGTGCTTCAGCACATAAATCGAAAGAAGTAAGAATACTACTCCGAATGTAAATACTATTAAAAGCTCCGTTCCGATTGAGAGGGTATTATCAAAAAGCGTTAAGCTGATGCCCATCGTGTCTGATACTGTTTGCGTAACTTCGGAAGGTATTCCTTCAAAAGTTTGAACCAAAATATCCTCGAGCATTACTTCTCTGATAGCCGAAGCTGAGTAAATAACGGGAAAACATTTGATAACGGATTGAATTCCTTCTTTTAATGAACCGATAGGGAAATAAATTCCACCGAAGAAACCGACCAATGTGCCGACAACGGTTCCCAATGCGCCCCATGCGCCGCCTGTTTTGACCAAAAGCGACAGCAAATACATTAATGAGGCAAAGGTCCATGAATTGATGCAAATAATACCGAAAAGCTTCAGATGTGCACCGAAGGAAAGAAGGCTCATTCCTTTGAAATAACCGACTGTTTCGAAAGCGGCTAAGGTAACGATGCAAATTAATACACTGGCAATCCAAGCATACATTATGTAACTAAGAGAGATGATACCACGTTTTACGGGCGCCGTGTAGATGGCATTGAGGCGACCCTGACGTCTGTCCTCTATCATGCTCGAAAAACAGGCCAATGTAACGGTGACTGCATTTATTGAAATGATTCCGCCACCGGTCCATGCAAGGACCAGATTTTTGGCGTTCTTCAAGTCTGCCACGGAGTCTCTGCCGGGGAAATTGCTCAAAGTGTCGGCAATTGAGTTGACGTTTACATCACCTAAGAAAAACACCATGAGGCCCAGTGTGATAAACATGGACAGAAGTGAGTAGAAGATTGTCATATAGTCTCTGAAATAGATTCTCAAATGGCGGCCTGTTAAACTGATAAAAGGACCGAGTGAGAATGATTTTGAATTATTGTTTTCGTTTGTTATTATTTCGCTCATTTATGCTTCCTCCGATTCTTTTTTTGCCCCGGTGATGTTTAAAAATACATCATCCATGTTGCCCAGTATTATTTCCGTTCCGCTTATCATTTCTTCGTATTTATCGCAGATATTGCTGAGGATTTTCGGGGCTTTTATTGTGCTTTCGACATCGATTTCGATTCCGTAGTTGGTTTCCGATACGGCATAGCCAGATAATTCTTTGAGCAGATATTCTCTGTTGTTTTCATCGATATATAATCTGATTTTGTCCTTGGCAAATCTTTCTTTTAATTCGACAGGTGTACCGGAAGCTTTGATTTTGCCATGATCTATTACGATGATGTTGTCGGCGGCAGCAGCTTCTTCCATATAATGAGTAGTCAGGAAAACAGTCATCTGCTTGGAACGCCTAATGTCTTCGATAGCGCTCCACACATCCAGTCTGGTAGCAGGGTCCAATCCGGTGGTCGGCTCATCCAGGAAAAGAATTTCGGGTTCGTGCATCAACGCAGCTGCTATTTCGGCTCTTCGTTTCTGACCGCCCGAGAGTTTGCTGTAGCGTCTTTCCAAAATCTCGTCCATCTTAAGAATCTGAGTTAATTCCTTAATTCTTTGATTGGCTTCTGATTTGGTAATTCCGTGAATTATTCCGCGGGTTATCAAATTTTCGCGGACGGTCAGTATGTCGTCCAAACAGTTCTGCTGATATACAATACCGATTTTTTCACGAATGGCCATATCATCTTTGCCCAACGTATATCCGCATATTTCACAACCGCCGTCATCGGGTGTAATCACGGTTGTCATCATGTTGATGGCAGTAGATTTGCCGGCACCGTTTACTCCGAGAAAACCAATCATGGTTCCTTTTTGTACTTCGAAGCTTACATGATCGACGGCTGTCAGTTCTTTGTATTTTTTTGTAAGGGAATCAACCTTAATAATTGTTTCACACATAGCTTGTATCCTTTCTGTTTGATTACTTCGTGTTTGCTTATTTTGCATTCTACAGGGATTGATCGAAACTTCAATATGCGAAAAGGTAAGATGCAGTTTCCTATATGTAAGTTGCAAAAAAGGAGGGATAATATGCTTTGACTTGATGAATAGAAAAAAAGAAAATAAGTTCTTGACCTTCATCTGACAAAATGTTAATATACAAAGGTCGCATAACGACTAGCGGAAGTGTCGGAACTGGCAGACGAGCAAGACTAAGGATCTTGTGCATATTGCTTGCGTGTGGGTTCAAGTCCCATCTTCCGCACGGTTTTGAAATGAAAATGACTCAGGCAAAAGTCTGAGTCATTTTTCATTTCCGACCAAGCCGAAGCGTCCCTTGAACCCATGGGTTCAAGGTCTCGCCTTCGGCTCGGTCGGCGCTAAACAGGCTCCACCGGAGCCTAGCGCCCCATCTTCCGCAAAGGAGACCTCGCCGCAGTGCGGCTCGTCGGTCGGTTCGACGGGAAAAAGGTCCACCGGACCTTTTTCAATGTCCGTCTCACCCCATCTTCCGCAGATAAAGAAAGCCTTGAAAACACTGAGCTTCGAGGCTTTTTTCACACTTAAAATCATTAAATTTTGTCATATCTGACAAGCCGATTTTGCGCGGTTCAAAAATTTTTTGCGGAAAATCTTGTCATGAATCTTGTCATGAAATCATTTAGAAAATAATTTTTCTTCAACTTTTATTTGAGCATTGATAGAGTTGGTATTCTAAATGTTGTTTGAGTTCTTCGTTCTTGCAATTTGGTATTTGTCTTTCTATTTTTTTTAATAGAGGCTTCAAGTGTTCCAAGGATGCCTTATAATATAAAAAGGAGATTGTTATTCGTTGAAATCCCTCATTCTTATACAAAGGAGATATAGCGAATATGGAAATTAATGAAGCATATTGTTTATTTGAAAATGAAATGAATATTACACCCATTGATATAGAAAGGTGTGGTGTTGGAATAGGGAATTTCGT